>NZ_JYNS01000009.1 GCF_000934725.1 Methyloterricola oryzae | reverse complement strand
TTCCTACGCGTTACTCACCCGTCCGCCACTCGTCAGCACCCGAAGGCCTGTTACCGTTCGACTTGCATGTGTTAAGCATGCCGCCAGCGTTCAATCTGAGCCATGATCAAACTCTTCAGTTTTATATAGCCCTTCCGGTTTCCCGGAAAATATCTCTTGAATCGACAAGCGCTTTTATGTAAAAGACACTCGCGAAAGTTTTTTTAGCTTACGCCTCAAACCGCCGCCAGCGCCCACACAAAATTATTTGATCGTGTTGTTAAAGTCAGCGGTTCTGCTTCAGTTCCCCGCCGTTGAGCTTGAGCATTTTACACCATCCTCAAACCCTGTCAACCACCTTCCCTTAAACTCCCTCTCAAACCCCTCTTCCCTCAACCTTTCCCTATCCCCCCAGAACATCATCGCCCCGGAAGAGCTGCGCATTATGGGCAGTTACTGACCCTAGGTCAAGCACAATTTCGCATTCTATCCGAGCGCGCGACATGGACTCGAAAATCCACGACAAAACGCTATATATGCAAAATCTGGATGCCGAGTCAGTTTCGATGAGATTTTACAGTGGTGGGGCTCATGATATTCTTGGGCCACTTCGCGCAACCCCGAGTTTTTTCGGCGTAACCCGGCGGACCGCACCTTTAAGCCACGCCTTTGTATACTCGGAGCCGCTACGGTTGGCACTGGTTTTCCACCATTAGGCAAGCTTCGCAGAGGCGCTGTTGCAGGCTAAGTCGCTACGATTTGGCGCAAAAATCGAGAGAAAGGAAACCATGCGGCTGCTCAGCCTGATCCTCCTGACACCAGCGATAGGCGCGTTGACCATCGCTTTCACCGACCCCCGCGCCATACGAACCATCCGCGGCTTGGCCACCGGCACCGCCTTGTTGACCCTGGCGCTGACGGTCTCCATTGCCACGGGTTTCGATCCCGATTACACCGGCCTGCAGTTCAGCGAGTTTGTCCCATGGAACCCTGAGCTTGGCAGTTTTTACGCCCTTGGCGTCGACGGCCTTTCGCTGCCCATGGTTCTCCTTTCAGCCCTGCTTTCGCTGGTTTCGGTGCTGGCATCCTACGGTCAGGTTCACCGGGTTAAGGGCTATCACGTATGCCTGCTAATGCTGGAGTTCGGAATGCTGGGCGTGTTCATGGCGCAGGACTGGGCCCTGTTCTACGTCTTCTGGGAGTTGACGCTGATTCCGCTGTTTTTCCTCATCGACCAATGGGGTGGCAGCGAAAAACACACGGCGAGCCTGAACTTCGTGCTGTACACCATGGGCGGCTCGGTGTTCATGCTGATCAGCCTGCTGATGGTCTACGCCACATCGGAAGACCGCTCCACCGCCATGACATCGATGGCCAGCGCCGCCGCAGCCCTGCCGCGCAACGAGCAGGTTCTCGTTTTCCTCGGCCTCCTGATCGGTTTTGGCGTGAAGATGCCCAGCTTTCCACTGCATGGATGGCTGCCTCTGGCGCATGTGGAGGCACCCAGCCCGGTCAGCATACTGTTGTCCGGCATACTGCTGAAGATGGGCGCCTACGGCCTGTTTCGTGCGACCGGCATGCTTCCCCAGGCCGCCGTTGCTCTGCAGGGGCTGCTGGCAGGCCTGGCGCTGGTCAGCATCGTCTATGGCGGACTGCTGGCCTGGCGACAAAGCGACCTCAAGGCGATGATCGCCTATTCCTCTGTCAGCCACATGGGCATCGTCCTACTGGGATTGTCCACCCTCACCGCCACCGGCTTCATGGGGGCCAGCCTGCAGATGACCGCCCATGGCTTGGTGGCGGGCTCCCTGTTCCTTTTGATCGGCCTGCTGTACCAGCGTACGCACACGCGCGAAGTAGCGGACTACGGCTCCCTGGCGCGGGTGACACCCCGTTTCGCCTTCTTCGCCACCCTGACCCTGCTCGCGTCCATGGGCCTCCCCGGACTGGTGGGCTTTCCGGCAGAACTGCATGCCATCATCGGCGCCTTCGAGCGTTGGGGCTGGTGGACCCTGTTTGCCAGCGTGGCGATCATCGTCAGTGCGGCCTACGCCTTGCGTACCATCTCCCGCCTGTTCACCGGAGCGCCAAACCCGGCCATGGCCAATATCCGCGATCTCGCCGGTACGGAATTGGTCGCCAGCGGCGTCCTGGGATTCGGGATCATCGCCTTGGGACTGGCACCGGCGCCCTTGCTGAGGCTGGTGGAAACCTCCATTCATAGCCTGAGCGGCAGCTTCGCACCGAGCCCATGGTGAGAACCGCCCCATGAGCAACGCCAGCGTGCCTTCACAGACATCGTCGTCGGATCGGCGGACTGCTTTGCTCGAGGCCGTGGATCATCTCGACCACGTGCTCCCCGGCCAGGCGCCCATCCTGAACTTCGTGCACCACAATACCCTGCACGGGTATCAACACCTGCCATTCGCGGAAGCGCTGTCCCAGGTGGAGCAACTCACCGGGATCAGACCTTACCTGCCGGAACCGGAATTTCGCCAACTGTACCGGCAGGGACGCATCACACAGTGCGATATCGACGCGGTGTTGCAGGAATCGAAAGCGGCTGGCCTGGACGCGATTGTGCTGCAAACCGAAACTCGCCGTGTGACACGCGGGGAGGTCTGGCGTATCCGGCTGGTTTTCGGTATCGAAGAGGTGTCTGCCGATGACCTGCGATGGCAGATCGAGCACAACGACTCACTGGTGAAATTTCAGGACGCGGTTCCTGCGTCCTCCCGCGCCCAGATTCTTGCCAACGGCGGCGAAGATCAGAGCGACAGCGTTGCCGTCAGCGCCCTCTGGCGGGCGTGCCTCGCCAGCCTCGAAATCAGGGACACGCAACCGGAGCAGGCGGATCGCGCGGAAGCGGAGTTGCAGTACTTTGCGACGGGCGCCGCCGAGGAAGCCAGCAGTCGTCCGGAACTGCACCGCGCCGCAGGCGCCGAAGCATGGCATGCGATGGAGCCCATGCTGGACGACATTGGCGTTGGGCAAAGCCTGCGTGGGCTCCTCCTCTCCCTGACCGGCATTGACCTTCTGCATGAAATTCGCCCCGCGCTGGTTCGCATCTGCGCGGCACACCTGGATGAAGGCCTCGCCGCCTGGAGCGCGCCCGATCGCCGACTGGGCCTCTATGCCAGCTGGCGGCAATATGCCCATGGCGACCCATCCCTGGGGCTCGCCGAATTTCCCGGCTGGCGCGAATTGCAGGCGCGCCTGCCCAGCCAGTCCGTCGATGCGGTGATCCTGCTGCTTCAGCAGTTGGGCATTGCCGAGGCACGCTGGGCGGGATACCTGAGACGTCTGGCTCTGGAAATTCCCGGCTGGTCCGGGATCATCAATTGGCGCGCGCAACATCCCGGCTACGATGCCAATGACGGTTGCCCGGCATCCTTGATGGATTACCTGGCCATCCGTCTGTTTCTCGACAAACTCTGGCTGGACCGGATTTGCCGGGACACTTGGGGGATCGAGGGCCGTCTGGATGCCTTGGAACAATACGCCCTGCGCAATCGTTCCGAGTTTTCCGTCCGCCTGGCCCTGTTTTCCGGGAAGCTTCCCGAATACCTCGCCTCCGCGGCGCAGCGCCTGGTGGCGCAGAGCTGGAACGAGCGCGGCCATCGGGAAATCTGGCGGGCACTGGCCGATCAGACCTGGTGCTGGACCCAAGGCCTGCACTGGGAAACCGCCAGCAACCGCACGGCACAGGGCGCGGGCTGGCGCCTGTTTCAACTGGCTCAGTACCTGGGGTTATCCGCCGAGGCCATTCAGGCCTTGCCCAGGGCCGACGCGGAACGGCTATTGCGCGCCCTCGATGAACTCCCGGAGTCGCAGCGCAATCTCCTCTGGCTGAAAAGCTACGAGCGCAACTACCGGGAGCCACTGTTCAAGGCCCTGTCTCAGAACCGTGGTCGCGGCCGCTGGCGTCGACGTGATGGACGCCCATCGGCGCAGGTCATATTCTGCATGGACGATCGCGAGGAGAGCATCCGACGTCATCTCGAAGAACTCGATCCGGCCCTGGAGACGCTCGGTGCCGCTGGCTTCTTCGGGGTGGCCATGAACTGGCGGGGACTGGACGATGTCCGCGTCACGCCCTTGTGCCCGGTCGTCGTCACACCCACCCACGAAGTCTCGGAACTGCCGCGCCAAGGCCTTGACCGTCTGCGCCGAAGCCATGAGCGGGGCCTGCGTCTGCTAGCAGCCGCTTCGCGTCTCTTCCATCAGGAACTGCGCCGCAATCTGGTCAGTTCGGGCATCCTGAGCGGCCTGCTCGCACTCGCGGTTTTGCCGTTATTGGCCGCCAAGACCTTCGCGCCCCGGCTTCAGGCCGGCGTGCGCGGCGCCATCCGCGCACTGCTGGCGCCCGACCTGCCGAGCCGCCTGGCCTTCAGCGCATCGCCCCACAGCGCCCCGGCAACGCCCGAGAAGCCGCGTCATGGCTTCACGGACGACGAACAGGCCGACCGGGTAACCGCATTCCTGCGCAATGTCGGCCTCACCAACCGTTTCGCGCCCCTGGTCGTGCTCGTGGGCCATGGCTCCATCAGCCAGAACAACCCGCATCTGGCGGCTTACGATTGCGGTGCCTGTTCAGGCCGTCACGGCGGTCCCAATGCGCGTGCGTTTGCCGCCATGGCCAACCGCCCCGAGGTGCGGCAAAAAATCCAGGAGCGTGGCATCGAGATTCCCGAGGACACCTGGTTTCTGGGGACGGAACACAATACCTGCAACGAAGAGGTGCTCTGGTTCGACCTGGAGGACCTGCCGCGCGGCTTCGCGCCGGCCCTGCAGGCATTCAGATCGACTCTGGACCAGGCCTTGCTCCTGTCCGCCCACGAGCGCTGCCGCCGGTTCGCCTCAGCCCCGCGCCGGCCCAGCTTGCGCTCGGCCATGCGGCACGTGGTGACACGGGCGGCCGATTTCAGCCAGGCGCGGCCGGAGTTAGGCCACGCCACCAATGCCGCCGCCATCATCGGCCGCCGCGCACTGAGCCGGGGCGCGTTCCTGGACCGGCGGGTATTCCTGATCTCCTATGACCCCAGCGAGGATGCCGAAGGACGCATCCTGGAAGGCATTCTCCTGGCGGTGGGTCCGGTTGGCGCCGGCATCAACCTGGAATACTACTTCTCGACGGTGAATAACGATCGCTTCGGCTGCGGCTCCAAAGTGCCGCACAACGTCACCGGACTCTTCGCGGTGATGGAAGGCACCAGCAGCGACCTGCGTACCGGACTCCCGCGGCAGATGATCGAGATCCACGAGGCCATGCGCCTGCAGGTGATCGTGGAGGCCACGGAAGAAGTGCTGGCTGGCATCTATCAACGGCAGCCACCGCTGCGTGAACTCATCGGCAATGGCTGGATCCTGCTGAGCGCCGTGCATCCCGATACCGGCGCGATCTCGGTGTTCGACCCGGAACGCGGATTCGTGCCGTGGAGCGACGACACGCAGCCCTTGCCGGTGGTCGACCGCTCCGGCAGTTGGTACCAGGGACACACGGAACCGCGACCGCCTTGCCTGATCGATGTGGACGGGCCTCGCTTACCCGCACGGGAGGCCACGCATGCTGGCTGAGATCATCCTGCTGCCTCCCTTCGCCGCGGCACTGGTCCTTGCCGTGGGCCAGTTGAGCGGACGCATCGACGGCGAAGGCAGCGAGCGACTTACCAGCCGCCTCGCCCTGACTTCCGCCATGCTGTCCCTTGCCGGACTGATCGCGGCCGCCTGGCTGCGCCACCGGGACCTCGTTCCCGCCCGGTTGGCGCTCGGCACCTGGCTGCAAAGCGGCACGTACCGCATCGGCGTCAATTTTTCCCTGGATGCACTCTCGCTGAGCTACGCCCTGCTCGCCGCCTTGTTCTCGGTGCTAACCTTGCGCTTTGCGACCCACTATCTGCACCGCGAGGCCGGCTTTCACCGCTTCTTTATGGTCCTGTCCCTGTTCGGTGGCGCGATGCTGCTGCTCGCCCTCGCCGGAAACGCCGGCCTGGCGTTCGCCGGGTGGGAATTGGCCGGCGTCTGTTCCTATCTCCTGATCGCCTATGCCTACGACCGTCCGACGGCAGCCGCCAATGCGACCCGGGCGTTCGTCACCAACCGCGTCGGCGACGCCGGCTTTGTGGCCGGCATCTTCCTTGCCTTTGCCTGGACCGGCAGCCTTGACTGGGCCGAATTCACCCACCCGGACCGGCACCTGGCCACCTGGCAGGCCGGCGTGATGGCCGCATGCTTCCTCCTCGCTGCCCTGGCGAAATCCGCGCAAGTACCGCTGGCGCCTTGGATTGCCCGGGCCATGGAGGGGCCAACGCCATCCAGCGCGGTATTTTACGGCGCAGTAATGATCCATGCCGGGGTTTACCTCATGCTGCGCCTGCAGCCTTTGCTGGAGCAATCGCCCCTCGCCATGGCGCTGATGGCGGCGTTTGGCCTGGTGACAGCCTGCTACGGCTATTTTTGCGGCCTGACGCAGACCGATGTGAAAAGCGCCCTGATCTTTTCCGCCACCGGCCAGGTAGGCCTCATGTTCCTGGAAGCGGGCCTCGGCTGGTGGAATCTGGCCCTCTGGCACCTGCTGGCCCACGCCGTGGTAAGAGGCTTTCAGTTCCTCACCGCGCCCTCCCTGATGCACGAGGTGGCTGGCCGCCCGACCCGTTCCGTGCCCCGATACATTGCCGCACGGCCGCGGCTTTATCTGGCGTCCCTGCAGCGCCTATGGCTAGAACCGCTGGGAGACTGGGTGGCGGTGCGACCGCTCCAGCGCCTTGCCCAGGATCTGTACCAGTTTGACAGCCGCTATGTCGAACGCTTCTGGGGCATCGCAACGCCTGCCGGCAGGGGCTCGCCGACCGCCGCACGCCCGAACGGTCCCAACCCGGATGTGATTCGCGTCAGCGGATACGCCGGATGTCTGACCGCCGCCGCCGCCAAGCTGCTTTACTGGTTCGAAGACCGCCTAGTACTACGCGGCGTCGGACAGACCCTGCTGCAGCAAGGACGCAGACTGGGCGTGCAGTTGAACCGCCTGGAGAACCTGCTGAACGAGCCCCGCTATCTGGTGCTGTTCATCGCCGCTACCCTGATCGCCTTGCTGTAGGGCCTGTCCTTGATGATCGCCGAAATCAGTTGGAGCAGCCAATCCGCCTTCCCGCTCCTCGGGACCCTGGTGGCGCTACCGCTGGTCTTCATGACCCTGGCATGGACGGTGCGCTCGTCCCGCCAGGCGTTCCTGCTGGGCGTCTGCGGTTCCCTGTTGGAACTGGCCTTGAGCGTCTGGCTGCTGGCCCATTTCCGGATGGACACAGCCGACCTGCAATTCGTCGAGCGGGTTCCCATCACCTCCTTGCTGTCCTATCACCTGGGCGTGGATGGCATCGGCATCCTTTTCGTGCTGCTGACGGCGCTGCTCACCTTCCTGGTCATCCTCCATGGCGAAATCGTCGATGAGCGCCCGGCGGGCATCTATGTGGCGAGCGTATTCGCCTTCCAGGCCGTGCTCATGGGCCTGTTTCTCAGCCTCGACCTGCTGGAATTCTGGGTCATCTGCGCCCTCGAACTGATTCCTGCCACCTTCATTCTCAAGCGCTGGGGTAACGGCCTGGGCAGGGACAAGGCCGTTTCTCGCTACCTTCAGCATATGAGCGGGGCCTTGGCACTGATGCTGGCCGGCATACTCATCCTCGGCTGGCAACACGCCGACGCCACTGGATTCTGGTCATTCGCGCTAACCGACTTGTTGGCAGCCCCCTTGAACAAGCGCGACCAGGACATTGCATTCATGTTGTTTCTGTTCGGACTCGCGCCGCGCCTGGGCCTGTTCCCGTTTCATGCCTGGCTGCCCAAGGTAGCCCAGTACGGTCCTCTTGCGACCTTGTGCGTGTTTCTGGTGGGATTGAAGGCGGGCGTCTACGGTTTGCTGCGCTTCGTCCTGCCGCTGACCCCCGATGCCGCCGAGGCCTGGAAGGGATTCGTGGTGATTCTGGCCGTCACGGGAATCTTCTACGGCGCCCTGCTCGCCCTGATGCAGATCAACCTGCGGCGCCTGCTGGCTTTCGCGGCCGTCAGCCACACTGGTGTCCTGGCCATCGGAGCCTTCTGCCTGAATCGCGCGGGACTGCAGGGCGCGCTCCTGCTCGCCATCAACTTCGGCGCCGCCGCGGCAGGCCTTCTGTTCGCCACCGGCATCCTCAGCCGCAGCACCCGCAGCACGCTGCTTCCGCGCCTCGGCGGCATGTTCGATCTGCTGCCCCTGGTGGGGCTTACCTTCCTGGTGGCCGCTCTCAGCACCATGGCCATGCCCGGCACGCCCGGCTTCGACGCCGCTCATCTGCTGATGGAAGGCGCCATCGAATCGCATCACTGGGGCATCGCCGTGGTGGTGGCGTCAGGCAGCGTGGCTTCCGCCGGATTCCTCCTGTGGGCCTTCCAGCGCGCCTTTCTGGCAAGGCGCCGGGATAACGCCTTGCACCCCGAAAAGATTCGTCTGAGCCTGCCGGAACTGACCTTGACCGCCGCCATCTGCGCCGTGCTGCTGGGTGTGGGCTTTTACAGCCGCCCCTGGCTGGAACTGGTCGATACATCCCTGACTCGACTGGCCCTGCACCTTGAACATTCCGCCCCGCAGCCGTAGCCCGACATGCCAAGTTCCGATTTTCCGCTGCTGAGCGTGCTCATCTTTCTGCCGCCGGCCGCCGCCATGCTGCTGTTCGCACCGGGACTGGAGCGCTTCACGCGGCATATCGCCCTGGCCGCCTCCGTGCTGGAACTTGGGCTCTCGCTGCTCGCGCTGGCCGGTTTCGATCCGGCGGGCGGCATGCAGCTAGTGGAGCGCCACGCCTGGATCGGCTCGATCAAAGTACAGTACCTGCTGGGTATCGACGGGGTGTCCGCGGGCTTCCTGCCGTTGTCTTCCCTGCTCAGCGCGGCGGTGGTCCTGGCTTCCTGGCGTGGCATCCGGCAGTCGCCCAGGCTGTATTTCGCCCTCTTGCTGATCCTGCACGGCGTCACCATCGGCATTTACTGCGCCCTGGATCTCGTGCTGTTCTTCCTGTTCTGGGAGCTGACGCTGCCGCCGCTATTCTTTCTCATCAGCCTCTGGGGCATCGGCCCAGAAAGGCGCCACGCGGCCACCCAATACACCTTGTTCATGCTGGCGGGCGGCGCTGCACTGCTGCTCGGCTTCATTCTGCTGGCCCTCAACCACGCCCGCGAATCAGGCCGCGCCGCGCCGGATGGCTTGAGCTTCGATTACTTGGCACTGCTGGATACCCCGGCACCGCCGGAAGTGCAGTCAGCCGTTTTCCTGCTACTTTTCCTGGGATTCGCGATCAAGGCGCCGGTGTTTCCCTTCCATGTGTGGCTGCCGACCTCCGCCATGGAAGGCCCCGTGGCCGTCGGTGCACTGCTCACAGGCCTCAAGTTGGGGTTGTACGGCATCCTGCGCTTTGTCATACCGCTCGCGCCACAGGCTTCCAACCGCTATGACGGACTGATCGCAGCCCTGGGCGTCACCGGCGCCATCTACGGCGCGCTGCTGGCCCTGCGCCAGACCAACCTGCGCCGGCTGCTGGCCTTTGCCAGCATCAATCACGTCGGCATGGTGCTGATTGGACTCTCGGCACTCAATATCCAGGGCGTGCAGGGCGCGCTGCTGCAGACCCTCAACTTCGTTCTGGTGGCTGGCGGATTATTCCTCCTGGCGGGGTTCCTCCATCAGCGCCTGGCCTCCACCGAACTGACGTCCCTGGGCGGCTTAGCCCGCTCCATGCCGCTCGCGGCGTCCCTGTTCTTCATGCTGGGCCTGGCCAGCATGGGTGTTCCCGGCACCAATGGCTTCGCCGCCGAACATCTGATCGTGATCGGCGCGTTCCGATCCCACGACGGCCTCGGGCTGGCAGCCCTGTTCGGCGTGATTCTGGGAGCCGCCTATCTGCTGAGCTTTTTTCGCCAGGCGTTTTTCGGAGCCATCACCCGGGAACCCGTCGCGCGAGTCAGCGACCTGCGCCCGCGCGAGCTATGGATAGTCGCCACGCCGGCCGCACTGTCCCTGCTCATCGGCCTGTATCCGCAGCCCGTGCTTGATCTGACCGCCAGGCCCCTGAAGGTCCTGATTGGCCGACTGGAGGCGGGGGCGCCCATGACCCTGGCCGGCGCTCCCGCCAACACCCCGTCAGCGCTCCAAGTCGGAAAGCGCCCATGACCAGATCGGATTAGGCCGGCCATTTGGCAGTCCGGACGAAGGCGGCCGGGCATCGGCCATTGGCGCCGCCTACCGGTCCGGCAACGTGTCAATCATGGGCATTCTGTGCAAAAATACGCGTTTCTATGGCGAGGAAACCACCGATGCGACTGATCCTTCTGGGCAGCCCCGGTTCCGGCAAAGGCACCCAGGCTAAATTCATCACGGAACGGTTCAACATCCCGCAGATCTCCACCGGGGACATGCTGCGCGCCGCCGTGCGCGAGGGCACGCCCTTGGGACTGGAGGCCAAGAAGGTCATGGATGCCGGACAATTGGTGTCCGACGCCATCATCCTGGGCCTCATCAAGGAACGCATCGTCCATGAGGACTGCGCCAACGGCTTCTTGCTGGACGGTTTCCCAAGGACCCTGGCCCAGGCTGACGGCCTGGAGGCCATGGGCATCGCCATCGATCATGTGGTCGAGATCCAGGTGGAGGACGAGGAGATCGTCAAGCGCATGAGCGGGCGCCGCGTGCACCCGGCCTCGGGCCGTACCTACCATGTGGAATTCAATCCACCGCGCCAGGAAGGTCGCGATGACGAAACGGGAGAACCCCTGATTCAGCGCGATGACGACAAGGAAGAGACCGTGCGCAAGCGCCTTCGCATCTACCACGACCAAACCAAGCCGCTGGTGGGCTATTACCAAGGCAAGGCGGCCGCCGGCAAGTTGAAGTTTTCCTCCGTGCCCGGTGTCGGCAGCGTCCAGGAAATCACCAGCCAGGTTCTGACGGCACTGTCCTGACCGAAGCCGCAGAACACTCAACACTCCACCGGGCCTCCCGCGCGGGAGGCCCTGCAACGGCATTACCATGACTGGCAAAACCCTATATGACAAGCTGTGGGACGACCATCTGGTTCGCAGCGAACCGGACGGGTCAGCCCTGATCTACATCGACCGCCACCTGGTGCACGAAGTCACCTCGCCGCAAGCCTTCGAGGGACTGCGGCTGGCCGGGCGCAAGCCCTGGCGCGTCTCGGCGAACCTGGCGGTGGCCGACCACAACGTGCCGACAGCCAAGCGCGAGGAAGGCATCGCCGACCCGGTTTCCCGCCTGCAGGTGGAGACCCTGGACAGCAATTGCCGGGAATTCGGTATCACCGAATTCGACATGACCGACCCGCGCCAGGGCATCGTCCACGTCATCGGCCCGGAACAGGGCGCCACCCTGCCCGGCATGACCATCGTCTGCGGCGACTCCCACACCTCCACCCATGGCGCCTTCGGCGCGCTTGCCTTCGGCATCGGCACCTCCGAGGTGGAGCATGTACTCGCCACCCAATGCCTGGTGCAGCGCAAGGCCAAGAACATGCTGGTGCGGGTGAACGGCGTCACCGCCCCCGGCATCACCGCCAAGGACATCATCCTCGCCATTATCGGCGAGATCGGCACCGCCGGCGGAACCGGCTATACCATCGAGTTCGCCGGCAGCGCCATCGAGGCCCTGTCCATGGAAGGCCGCATGACGGTCTGCAACATGGCCATCGAGGCCGGTGCGCGCGCGGGACTGGTGGCCGTGGATCAGACCACCATCGACTATGTACGTGGCCGCCCCTTCGCCCCGCAGGGCGAAATGCTGGAACAGGCCATCGCGGCTTGGCGCCAGTTGCGCAGCGATGCCGATGCGGTCTTCGACCGTTTGGTGGATCTGGACGCCGCCGCCATCCGGCCCCAGGTCACCTGGGGTACGTCCCCCGAGATGGTGGCACCGGTCGATGCCGCCGTGCCCGATCCGGCCCAGGAGAGCGATCCTGTGCGCCAGGAGGGCATGGCGCGGGCCCTGCAGTACATGGGCCTGGAACCGGGCACGCCGCTCACGGCCATAACGGTCGATCGCGTATTCATCGGTTCATGCACCAATGCGCGCATCGAGGATCTGCGTGAGGCCGCGCGGGTGGTGGAAGGCCGACACAAAGCCGATTCGGTCAAGCAGGTGCTGATCGTCCCCGGCTCCGGACTGGTTAAGCAGCAGGCGGAAGACGAAGGCCTGGACAAGATATTCCTCGAAGCCGGCTTTGAATGGCGCGAGCCTGGCTGCTCCATGTGCCTGGCCATGAATGCCGACCGCCTGGAACCCGGCGAGCGTTGCGCCTCCACCTCCAACCGCAATTTCGAAGGGCGGCAGGGGTATGGCTCGCGCACCCACCTGGTCAGCCCGGCCATGGCCGCCGCCGCCGCCGTGCACGGCCATTTCGTCGATGTCACCGCCCACGAGGAGGCGCACCCGTGAAACCCTTTCGCAGAATCGAGTCCCGGGTCGTGCCCTTGGACCGCGCCAACGTGGACACCGACGCGATCATCCCCAAGCAGTTCCTCAAGTCCATCCGCCGCAGCGGCTTCGGCCCTTACCTGTTCGACGAATGGCGCTACCTGGACCGCGGCGAGCCGGACATGGACTGCAGCGGCAGGCCCCTGAACCCGGATTTCGTGCTCAACCAGCCCTGCTATGTGGGCGCGAAAATCCTGCTGACGCGGGAGAATTTCGGCTGCGGCTCGTCCCGCGAGCACGCGCCCTGGGCGCTAGAGGACCACGGCTTCCGCGCCATCATCGCGCCGAGCTTCGCCGACATCTTCTACAACAACTGCTTCAAGAACGGCGTGCTGCCCATCGTGCTGCCTGCGCCCACCGTGGATCATTTGTTCGCCGAGGTCAGCCCCAGCTTCATGCTGACCATCGACCTGGCCGCCCAGACCATTACCACGCGTTATGGCGAGGTCATCCACTTCGACGTGGATGCGTCCCGCAAGCACCGGCTGCTGAACGGGCTGGACGACATCGGCCTGACCCTGCAGCACGCGGACGACATTCGCGCCTATGAGGCGCGCCGGGCGCAGCAGGCGCCCTGGCTGTTCCCTGTTACACACTGAAACTGAACGATCCATGACCAAGAAGATTGCTGTACTCCCGGGCGATGGCATAGGCCCCGAGATCGTCGCCGAAGCCTTGAAAGTGCTGGAATGCCTGCGCACCGATTTCGGCCTGGCGGTGGAAACCGAGCACGCCCACATCGGCGGCGCCGCCTACGACGTCCACGGCACCCCCTTTCCCGCCGAGACTCTGGAACTCTGTCGCGCATCGGACTCCATCCTGCTGGGTGCGGTAGGCGGCCCCAAGTGGGAAGGCCTCGATTATTCCGTCCGTCCCGAGCGGGGGCTGTTGGGCCTGCGCTCCGAGTTGGCCCTGTTTGCCAACCTGCGCCCCGCCATCCTGTATCCGCAACTAGCGGCCGCTTCCACCCTCAGGCCCGAGGTGGTGTCCAACCTGGACCTGATGATCGTGCGCGAGCTGACCGGCGGCATCTACTTCGGCCAGCCGCGCGGCCGCCGCATCAATACCCAGGGCGAGCGCGAAGGATTCAATACCCTGGTCTACTCGGAATCGGAAATCCGGCGCATCGCCCACACCGCCTTCCAGATCGCGCAGAAGCGCAACAAGCGCCTGTGTTCCGTGGACAAGGCCAATGTGCTGGAATGCACCGAGCTGTGGCGTGAGGTGGTGGTGGAAGTCTCCGCCCAATACCCCGAGGTGGAACTCAGCCACATGTACGTGGATAACGCCGCCATGCAGCTGGTGCGCAACCCCAAGCAGTTCGACGTGATGCTCACCGACAACATGTTCGGCGATATCCTCTCAGACTGCGCCGCCATGCTCACCGGCTCCATCGGCATGTTGCCCTCGGCTTCCCTCAACCAGGATGGCAAGGGCATGTACGAGCCGATACACGGCTCCGCCCCGGACATCGCCGGCAAGGGCATCGCCAACCCGATCGCCACCATCCTCTCCCTGGCCATGCTGCTGCGCTACAGTTTCGACGATGCGGCGTCGGCGGAACGGGTCGAGAAGGCTGTCATCAAGGCGCTGGACCAGAACCTTCGCACCGCGGATATCCACGCCGAGGGCGCGCACAAGGTCGGCACCGCCGCCATGGGCGACGCCATCGTCGCCGCCCTCCGAGCAACAACGCACTAACGGGTTCCAACCATGAGCAAGACGTACAATGTCGCCGTGCTGGGCGCTACCGGCGCCGTCGGCGAGACCATGCTGTCCATACTCGAGCAACGCCGTTTTCCCGTGGGCGAGGTATTCGCCCTGGCCAGCGCCCGTTCCGCCGGCACCGAGGTTGAATTCAAGGGCCAATCGATCACGGTGCAGGATGTGGCCGGCTTCGACTGGTCCAAGGCGCAGATCGGCCTGTTCTCCGCCGGTGCCTCGGTGTCCGCCCACTGGGCGCCCATCGCCGCCGAGGCGGGCTGCGTGATCGTCGACAACACCTCCTGCTTCCGCTACGAGGACGACATTCCGCTGGTGGTGCCGGAGGTGAACCCCGAGGCCATCGCCCGATACACCAACCGCGGCATCATCGCCAATCCCAACTGCTCCACCATCCAGATGCTGGTGGCGCTCAAGCCATTGCACGACGCCGCCGGCATCACCCGCATCAACGTCTGCACGTACCAGGCGGTCTCGGGAACCGGCAAGAAGGCCATCGATGAACTGGCGACCCAGACGGCGGCCCTGCTCAACGCCAAGCCGATCACGCCCAAGGTCTACCCCAAGCAGATCGCCTTCAACGTCCTGCCGCAGATCGACGTGTTCATGGAGAACGGCTACACCAAGGAAGAGATGAAGATGGTGTGGGAAACGCGCAAGATCATGGGCGACGACGGCATCCAGGTGAATCCCACCGCCGTGCGCGTGCCGGTGTTCTATGGGCATTCCGAAGCGGTGCACATCGAGACCCGCGACAAGCTGAGCGCCGAGCGCGCCCGCGAGATCCTGTCCCGCGCCCCCGGGGTGACGGTGCTGGACGAGCATGCGCCAGGCGGCTATCCGACGGCGGTGACGGAAGCCGCAGGCGAAGACCCGGTGTTCGTGGGCCGCATCCGCGAAGACATCTCCCATCCCAACGGATTGAATCTCTGGGTCGTGTCCGACAACGTTCGCAAGGGCGCGGCCCTCAACAGCGTGCAAATCGCGGAACTGCTGGTAAAAAGCTACATCTGAAGCTAGTCTTTGCTCGTGCAGGGGAGGCTTTGGTCACCATCTAGGGCAGGCTCTGAACAGAGTCAGGACGGCTTCGCGAGAGCGCGGTCACATCCGGCACAGATCAAGGCTTCCAAAACACGAATGTGATTGCCAGACCCGCGGATGGGTTTGGACGAAGGACCTACGAGGAGCAGGCGACGTGCGCAAGATTTCCGTAACGCTGGCAGTGATGAGTGTCCTGGCCCCGCTCGGCGCCAGCGCCCTGGGCATCGGAGACATCCGGTTGCGTTCCTCACTGAACCAGACCCTGAACGCGGAAATCCCCCTGGTCACTTCCGGCTCCGAAACCCTGGACGATGTGAAGGTGAGCCTCGCTTCCCCGGAAGCTTTCAGCAAAGCCGGCATCGAACGCAGCTACGCGCTGACCAAACTGCGCTTCAAGCCGGTACAGAGACGCGATGGCAGCTACGCCATCCGCGTCAGTTCGCAGGACGTGATCCGTGAACCCTTCCTGAACTTCCTGCTGGAAGTCAATTGGCCTCAAGGCAGGATGTTGCGCGAATTCACGGTTCTGCTCGACCCGCCTTCCACCTTCAAGGAAGAAACCGTCCCAAGCACGGAGTTGCCGGAAACCAGCGACGAGGTCCGAAGCACCCGGCCCGCGCCCGAGGAAGACTACATGCCGCGGCGCGCCGCCCGGAGCAACCGTGTCGGCGTCGAAACCCCGGACAAGACGCGCATCCGTGGGGCCAGCTACGGTCCCGTGAGGACCAATGAGACCCTGTCGGGTATCGCCAGGCTGGTGGCGCGCGAGTTGGGCGTGTCCCAGGATCAGGCCATGGCGGCCCTCTATCAGGCCAATCCGCAGGCTTTCATCAGGAACAACATCAACGCACTGAGAGCCGGCCAGACGCTGGCGATCCCGGATCGGGATACGATTCTGAGTCTTCCCTCGCGGATGCCGAGGGAAGCGGCAGGCAGCGCGCCCAAACAGGGGCGGCTTGCGGAGCAGCGACCGGAGACGGCACCTGACTCCGGCGAGACGGTTTCCGGAAGCCAGCTGAAACTGCTCAGCCCCCAGGATGAGAAAGGCAAAGCGGGCACGGGACGCGACGAGAGCGGCAAATCCAAGGGCGATATCGCCTTGGAAGTGGCCGATACCGTCAAGCAGGAGAACGAGGAAATTCGTTCGCGCCTGAACGAGCTTGAGCAACAGCTCACCGCCATGCAGCGCTTGCTCACCCTGAAGGATCAGCAGATCGCCAACCTGCAAGGCCAGGCTGTAGCGCCGGAAGTGCAGCCCACGCCGGCGGCGGCGACTGCGGTACAACCCACTGCAACCCCTGCGGTGACCACCCCCGCACCGACGACTGCGGCGGAGCCGGCGGTAACCGCGCAGGCTACTCCGGCACCGGTAATAACGCCTGCCCCGGAGGCGGCCACCGCGCCCAAGCAACAGGCCCTGCCGCCGGTGACACCACCGGCGGTCAAGCCGGCTGTGAAGCCTCCCCGCCCGGCGCCCCCGCCGATGGAGGAGCCGAGTCTGCTGGATGCCTTCCTGGATGAACCCTTGCTGCTTGGCACCGTCGGCCTGGGTTCGCTGTTCCTGCTCGGTTTCATCGCCTGGTCCGCCATGCGGCGGCGCGCCGCCCTGCAGGATGAGGCGGAGAGCATCCTGGCTCCGAACCTGCGCGACCGCATCGCGGAGACCCCGACGCCCACCCCCATACTGGACGCGATGCCCACGGAACATATCGTGGTTTCGTCCAAGAGTTCCTTCCTCAGCGAATTCACGCCCAGCGATTTTGACGCCCTGAGCGGCGAAGCCGACGAGGTGGATCCCATCTCCGAAGCCGACGTGTACCTGGCTTACGGGCGCTACAAGCAGGCGGAGGATTTGATCACCAGTGCCATCGCCCAGCATCCCGAACGCGACGAATGCAAGCTCAAGCTGTTGGAAATCCATTACGCGACGGAGAATCGCGGCGCTTTCGAGAAGTATGCCGTCGAATTGTTCGAGGACGGAAAAGATGCCGATGGCGTTTTCTGGGACAAAGTCAAGGAGATGGGGCGGGAGTTGTGCCCCGGAAATCCGCTGTTCTCGGGCGTCGGCGACATCAAGCTGGATGCGGCGGAAAGTGCCTACCTGGGAGGCGAGCTTCTGGATGAGCAAGGTGGCCCCGAAATCGAAGACGATTTCATCGCCGAGCTGAAACGCTTCGAGGAGGGCAATCGCAAGTCCGATGCGGACCCGGGTGCGCATCTGGCGAGCTTCGACTTCGACGATGCCCTCGACCTGGCCCCACCTCAGACGGACTCGGACACGGAAGACACTCTGGGCGCCCTCGATTTCGAGGTTCCATCCGCCAAATCAGAAGTTAAGCGAGACAAGCCGGACATGGCCCTCGACCTGGACAACCTGATCCCATTCGAACCCGGCCCGAAAGCGGGCGCAGGCCAGGCATCCAAGCCAGCGGCAGATCAAGACAAGTCCCTGGACGACATCCTCGTCGAGATGGGAGCCAAGGACGAAGGCACGGACGAAGTGGCGGCACTGGATTTCGACATGGGGCTGGACTTCCCCGTGGAGAAGCCCCCGGAGGCGCCCGCATCTGCGCCCACCCTCGATGCCAGCGACGAAGAGCTGTTCGCCAGCCTCACCGATATGGACGAGCAGGAAACCAAGCTGGACCTGGCCAAGGCCTACATCGACATGGGCGACTCCGCCACGGCCCGGGAGATCATCGCCGACGTCCTGTCGCGCGGCAACGAGGCCCAGAAGAAGGAAGCCACGGCCCTTCTGGCCAAGATCGACAAGTCCTGAAACCCACCGCGCTCCGGTCGTTCTCCGGCTTGGCGGCGCGGCGCGCCCCTCGACAATCCTTGGCAGGTTCTTTAAGCCAGACGGTTTCCGAACCGCATCGGGCCCCTTCAGAACAGCCTGTCCAGCCAACTGCCTCCTTCACCCTCGTCTGACTCACTGCCTCCGCAGGCGGAGTAAAGCGCCGGCGCAGACCCGGTTATGAATGGAAGCGGCGTGGCGCTTGCGCAGGCCTCACTGGCGCGCAGGCCGTTGCTGCGGTCTATCCAGACGCTTTCCACATTGTCCGGCGCATCCAATTGCAGGGGTTCACGACTGACCTTGCCCATGGTGGCCGCCCAGATATGCAGCGCCCCCTGAGCCCCGGTCAATCCGGCCGGCTTGTTGTCATCGCGCCCCAGCCAGACCACGCCCGCGTAGTCACCGGTGAAACCCGCGAACCAACTATCGCGCATATCATTGGTGGTGCCGGTTTTCCCAGCCACGTCAAAATCCCTGGACAGATAGGAATATACGGCCCGCGCAGTGCCTTCCCGGGTCACTTCCTGCAAGGCCCGGTTCACCAGATAGACAGCGGCCGGATCGAGGCTCTGCTTCACGTCCAGGGTATAGCGCTGCAAGGTGTGGCCATCCTGCGCCACCACGGCCTGGATGGCCCGAAGGGGCGTCACGAAGCCGTCGTTGGCCAGCGTCTGATACATCTGCATGACATCCATGGGAGTCAGTTCCCCCGCCCCCAGGAGGGTTGCCGGAAATTCCGCCAGATCGCGCTCCACCCCCAGGCTGTGAAATGTCTGTACCGTACGCGGCACCCCTACATCCAGACCCAGGCGCACCGTCGCAAGGTTGTAGGAATGGGCCAGAGCCGAGTACAGCGGGACCGTGCCGTGTTCGCGGTTATCGTAATTCTTCGGCGTCCAAGGCGCGGCTCCGCCTCCGGCCACGCGAATGGCGCGATCCTGCAGGGGCGAAACCAGGGTATAGCGGCGCGGGTCGGCGAGTGCCGTCAGGAATACCACCGGCTTGTACAATGAGCCGATCTGGCGGACCGAATCCAGGGCCCGGTTGTAACCTGTCGATTCCGCATCACGCCCCCCGACCAGAGCAGCGATCTCGCCCGTCGCGCGCCGCGTGATAATTGCGGCGGTTTCCAAGCTGCCGGACTTTCGTTGCTTGTCCAGCCTCGTCAGGGTTCGGTCGACTGCGGCCTGAAGCTGCTGTTGCACCTCCACATCGAGGGTGGTGAATATGTTCAGCCCCGTCGTGGTCAGATCCTCGTTCCGATATTCCTGCTGCAATTGCCGCTTTACCAGATCAAGGAAAGCGGGATAACGGCTGATCGCCTGGTGGGGATTGCTCTGCACATCCAGTGGCTGCAGCTTGGCGGCCTGTGCTTGCTGCGGCGCGAGATAGCCCTGCTCTACCATGGCATCGAGCACACGATCCCGCCGATCCCGTGCCTTCGTTGGCATGCGCACCGGATCATAGAACGAGGGCCCGCGCACCAGCGCCACCAGCAGCGCCACATGATGCAGGTCCAACTCCTCCACGGAACGGCTGAAATAGAACTGGCTGGCGAGCCCGAAGCCATGGATGGCGCGGGCGCCATCCTGCCCCAAATAGATTTCGTTGAGATAGGCCTCGAGAATTTCCTGCTTGGAATAGCGCGCTTCCAGCAAAAGGGACATGAGCACCTCGTTGAGCTTGCGCCACCAGGTACGTTCCGAGCTGAGGTAGAAGTTCTTGACCAATTGCTGGGTCAGGGTGCTGCCCCCCTGCACGATGTCGCCGGCGCGCACATTGGCCCACATGGCCCGGGCGATCCCCTTGGGCGAGACTCCAAAATGCTCGTAGAAATCCCGGTCTTCCACCGATAGCAAGGCGTCGATCAGGGGTTTGGGTACTTGATCCAGCTTGACCAGCACCCGGTCCTCCTTCAAGGCCGGATAGAAGCTCCCGATCTGGACCGGCTCCAGCCGGTAGATCGGCAGCGACTCTCCGCTATCAATATCCTCCACCGCGATCACTTCCCCGCCGCCAAACGTGACGCGCAGTTGGCGGCTGGGTTCACTCGCATCCCAGAAATGAAACTCCCGGGTCCTGAGCCGTATTTCGCTGCCAGAGCGCACGAAAGCGCCTTGTGTCGTCAACTGCGGGTCAGCACGGTATTTCAGTTCCCGCAGCAGGGCTTCCAGGCGACCTGCGTCCAACTTGGCCCCAGCGAACAGTTCGGCCGGACTGGCAAACACGTGGGCGGGCAAAGCCCACCGCTTGCCCTCGAAATGCTGCCTGACGGTATAGTCCTGATACGCCACATAGGACAGCGTGAGCACGGCCATAAAGAGCAGGAGCAACACCGTAAGCCGCCTCATACCGCGGGATAAAGCCGAGCCTTCCCGTCTCTGGGGAGCCCGACGTCGTAACATGCTCATGAAAAAAGCCTGGCTGGGTTTTGGAAAGGAAAATCAGAAGGCCCGTTCGGGGCGGCATTCGACTGTGGAAAAAGGCGGTTGGTGGAGAGGAAGCGCCGAAAGATCCAGCAACTGGGCACTGGGCCGGCCCAGCAGATAGCCCTGGACGTAGTCGACCCCGAACTCGCGCAGCAGTTGAAAGACCTCGTTCGTTTCCACGTATTCGGCGACAGTCCGCTTGCCCAGCTTCCTGGCGATATCGATCATCGCCTTAACCAGTACCTGATCCGTTTCATCATGCAGCAGGTTGCTGATGAACTGGCCGTCGATCTTCAAATAGTCGACGGGAAACTTTTTGATGTAGTCGAAGGAACTGAATCCAGCCCCGAAATCATCCAGGGCAAAGTGACACCCCAGGGCCCTGATTTTTGCGATGAGTTCCCGCGTCTGCTGGTGACTGGAGACGGCAGCGGTTTCCGTAATTTCAAAGGTGATACGGTCAGGCGCGACGCCCCTTGCGGCCAGCGTGGATTGCAAAAGTGAGTAGAGCGAGGATTGATGAAACGCATGCACCGACAGATTGACGGAGAAGCCCAGCCCGGCCTGGTGCTCGGGCAGGGTCGCCAGGCAGTCGACGGCGTTTTCCACCACCCACAGATCGATGGCGTGGATCAGACCCATGCGTTCTGCCACCGGTATGAATTCGCAGGGCAGATGCACCTGTCCGCTCCGGCCCTGCAGGCGCAGCAACACTTCGTAGTGTGTCACCGCCCCGTCCGCAACCCGTACGATGGGCTGAAACACCAGAAAGAATCGGTTTTCGACCAAGGCCTCGCGCAGGATAGGCACCCACAGGACATCGCGATGCCGGGTGTAGACGTCCTGATCGTCCTCGTTATAGCAATGCACACGGTTACGACCGTTGCTCTTCGCCACATTGCAGGCCTGGTGGGCGCGGGTGATCGCCTCCCCGGGGTGCTGCAGGCGGCTGCGACCATCCAGCAGCGCGACACCGAGGCTGGCGGAAATCCGGTAGTTGTCGCGTCCCGGGAGAAAGTGGAAACCGTCCAGGGCACGGCGCAGACGTTCGGCCATCGCCGCGGCTGCCTCTTTGTCCGCATCCGGCAGAAAAATGCAGAACTCGTCGGCCCCGATTCGCGCAGCCAGTTGTTCCGGCGCCAGCATGCGATGCAACACGCCCACCACTTCCACCAGCAACCGGTCACCGCTGCCGTGTCCCTCCAGGTCATTGACCAGATCGAAGCGGTCCAGATCAAGGTATAGCAAGGCACCTGTCCGGATTCCCCGGTCACCCTGCAGAGCGGCTTCCAGGCTGCGGCGATTGGCCAAGCCGGTCAGCTCATCATGGGCTACCAGGTACTGGAGGCGGGCTTCCATGACCCGGCGGTCCGCCAGTTCGTCCAGCAGGCGCGTCTGCTCCTCCGCGCGCCGGGCACGCTCGGGACATAAGCGCAGAGCCAGGCTCACCAGTATGTCCACGCCTGCCGGATCGGTAGGCGCCGTCACCATCAGCGCACCGGCCTCATCCAGCGCCATCAGCAGGGCCTCCGAGGTTGGCAACGACTCACACCGCTTGTCACGCAATATCACCACGGTGACGCCTGATGCCACCACTTCGCGGACCTGTTCAGCCTTTGGCAATGGACCTTCCAGCGACCAGAGGAACAGGCGCACGCCGTCCGGAGGCGCTTGACAGCACTCCCAGGCCACCGGCCCGAAATCCCTCTCTGGGACAAAAACCGCAGACAGGCCGGCTTTCGCCAGCGCATGCTCAAACCAGACTCGGCGCTCAGCTCGCGCTTCGGCCACGAGGATACCGTGCCGCGCCCCCTCTTCAATCATAGTGCAGTGTACCTATACTCACGGTCCACCCGAATTCGGCCTGAATACCATCCGACAACCCTTGCGAAAAGCGCCTGCAGGGCAGGATAGCTCGACCTTTTTCAGAATATAGACAACAATTGAATCATCGCATGGTGTATACCATACGGAGTCTGTCCATTGTCGTTAAAGGAAGAAGCATGAAGGACCACGTCAGCGTAAGCATCAGGGAAATTCTCGCAGGAAATGTCCAACTCGCCTCACCCCCTGAGATATTCCTAAAGATCAACAAGATACTTGACGATCCGAACGGCAGTCTGGGAGAAGTGACGTTTCTCATCGAACACGATGCCGGGCTGACGGCACGCCTGCTCAAAATCGTCAACAGCGCGCTCTACCATTTTCCAAGTCCGGTCTCCTCCATCCGGGACGCCGTCAAGATCATCGGCTACCAGGAACTGCGGGATCTCGTCCTCGCAACCCTGGTGGTGGACCGCTTCTCTTCCCTGCCCAACGGGCTCATCTCGATGCGCAACTTCTGGATGATGAGCGTGCGTTGCGCGCTGATCGCCAAATTCCTGGCGGAACGCCACCCGCAGAAGCAGCAACTCGGCGCCAGTTTCGTCTGCGGATTATTGCACGAAATCGGCCGACTCATCGTCTATCAGCGCCTGCCCGAGCCGTCCCGCGCCGCCGTGCTGCTGGCCACGCGGGATAATATCCCGGAATTTCAGGCGCAGCGGCACGTGTTCGGCTTTGACTACTATGCCGTGGGTGCCGAATTGGCCCGGCGCTGGCGGCTGCCCCAGGTGATCGTGAGCAGCATCGAGTTCCACGAGGCGCCGGGGGGCGCCGGCGAATTCAGCTTGCAGACGGCACTCGTGTGCATCGCCTACCAACTCCATGTGATGGACTTTCGCGATAACGCCTGGCTCGACAAGCAGTTGAGTGAACATGCCGAGGTCTGGGAAATCATCGGGCTCACCCGGGAGGTGCTGGGCGAGGTGCTGCCTCAAGTGGAGACGGAATTTCTCAGCGTTTTTAGCACCATCTTCCAGGACCGCTGAGGCAAACTCCCACCGCTTCCCCTCTTGCGCGCTTGCCAGCTCGGCCGCTCAGACACCCAGGCGACGACGCAGGATGGCCGCCAGGGCTCCCGCATGGTCGGCACGGCTATTGAGGGCCGGGATATAGCGGTAGCGTTCTCCGCCAGCCTCCAGAAATACCTCCCGGTTGGCGATAGCGATCTCCTCCAGGGTCTCCAGGCAGTCCACCGCGAATCCGGGGCAGACCAGATCGACCGACTTTATTCCCTCGCCCGGCAAGGCCCGCAAGGTATCCACGCAGTAGGGCTGGATCCATTTGGCAGGCCCGAAGCGCGATTGGAACACCACACGCCAGTCGGACTCCTTCAATTCAAGGCGCGCCGCGATCTCCTTGGCGCTAGCCAGACATTGTTGGTAATACGGGTCGCCCAGTTCCCGGCAGCGCTCAGGCAGGCCATGGAAGGAGAACAGCAGCAGCGGCGCCCGCCCCTCGCCCGACTGCCAGAACTCGGCGATGCTGGCCGCCACGGCGTCGAGATAGCCGCCATCGAGATGGTAGTCGCTGATGAAATCCAGATGTGGCAGATGACGCCAGCGGCGGAAGGTATCGGCCACCGCATCGAAGATGGAGGCGCTGGTGGCGGCGGCATATTGCGGATACAAGGGCAGGACCACGATTCGTTTGACGCCCTCCGCCTTGAGTCTTTCCAACTGCGCGGTAATGGAAGGGTTGCCGTAGCGCATCGCGATTTCCAGGCGGAGGCCTTGCAGCCCGGCTGCTTCGAGCCGCCCCTTGACGGCTTCGCCCAGATCGGTGGTCAAGCTGAGCAAGGGCGAGCCGCGCTCACCCCAGATCGTGGCATAGGCCTTGGCGGACTTGCGCGGCCTCACCCGCAGGATCACCCCGTGCAGGATGGGCCACCACAGCGGCTTGGGTATCTCGATGACTCGCGGGTCCGATAAAAATTCGCCCAGATAACGCCGTACCGCCGATGCGGTTGGCGCGTCCGGCGTGCCCAGATTGACCAGCAATACCGCTGTTTCGGCGGTGGTCGGGGTCTGTTCCATATCCGCTCGCCTCAGCGCCGGTTGATGAGTTCGAGGAACTCGGAGCGGGTGCTGATCTGGCGGCGGAACAAGCCCAACATGGACGAGGTCATCATGGAGGAATTCTGCTTTTCCACACCGCGCATCATCATGCAAAGATGCTTTGCCTCGATGACCACGGCAACCCCCGCAGGGTTAACCGCTGTCTGGATGGCATCGGCGATCTGCTTGGTAAGGCGCTCCTGGATCTGCAGCCTGCGGGCATACATCTCGACGATGCGCGCCACCTTGGAAAGCCCCAGCACCTTGCCCTTGGGGAGATAGGCCACGTGGCACTTACCGATGAAGGGGAGCAGGTGATGCTCGCACAGGGAATACAGTTCAATATCCTTGACGATCACCATGTCCTCGGTGTCCGCCTCGAAAATCGCGTTGTTCAATACCTTGTCGAGGGAGAGGTGGTAGCCGCTATTCAGGTACTTGAAGGCTGCCGCGGCACGCTTGGGGGTATCGACCAGGCCCTCGCGTGTCAAGTCTTCGCCAATATCCTGAATCAGATTTGCAAAATGGTTTTCCATTGTCGTGTTGCCTTGTTATTGATCGTAATTGGGCATCCCAGATCGCTTCGACCCGATATGGGCTGGAAAGTGCCCCGGCGCGACTCGCACGGGTTGGTCTCGACGACGCCTAGGCCGGCTCGGCTTGGGCCGGAATGGTGAGCGCTGCCGCTTCGCGCAGCACCGCCGCTGTCGCACCTTGCTTGTGGGCGTGCTCGCTCAGATGACGCCGCCAGCGCCTGCCTCCGCCTGTGCCGTGGAACAAGCCCAGGATATGTCGGCTCATACTTTGCAGTCTGACGCCCGTGGACAACTGCGCTTCCACGTACGGCAGGAAAGCATCCAGCACCTCATGCCGCGATGGTACCGGGTGCGCATCGCCGAAAATCAGGCGGTCCGCCTCAGCGAGCGCGTAGGGATTGTGATAGGCCGCCCGGCCGATCATTACACCGTCAAATTCGCGCAGGTGCTCCAGACTCTCGTTCAGGCTCTGGATACCGCCGTTGAGAATGACCTGCAGGCCGGCAAAGTCGCGCTTCAGCGCCAGCGCCACATCGTAGCGCAGTGGTGGGATCTCCCGGTTCTCCTTAGGCGACAGGCCCTGAAGCCAGGCCTTGCGGGCGTGGATGATAAAAGTCTCGCAGCCCCCTGCTGCCACCGTCTCCACGAAGGCACACAGTTCCTCGTAGGAGTCCCGCTCGTCGATGCCGATCCGGGTCTTCACCGTGACGGGAAGCTTCGCGCTTGCCTTCATGGCGGCCACACACTCGGAAACCAGTTGCGGCTCGGCCATCAGGCAGGCGCCGAAGCGGCCGTTCTGGACGCGGTCGCTGGGACAGCCCACGTTCAGATTGACCTCGTCGTAGCCCAGGTCCTCGGCGATCCTGGCGCAAGCCGCCAGTTCGGCCGGGTTACTGCCGCCCAGTTGCAGGGCGAGCGGGTGCTCCTGGGGGTCGTAGCCCAACAACCGCTCGCGGTCGCCGTGGAGCACGGCGCCCGTGGTGATCATCTCGGTATACAGGAGGGTGTGACGGGTGATGAGGCGGAGAAAGTAGCGGAAATGACGGTCCGTCCACTCCAGCATGGGTGCCAGCGACAGACGGCGCGAAGGGCATGACCGCGGGCTTGTGAAATTCGAAACCATGGCAGGACGCGTTGGACCGCGCGCCGGCGCGGTCTGATATATCGCGGAAGGACTCAGGAATCCCTGGGCCCGGACGGCGAGCGCGGCAGCAGCGGGCGGTGGCCCAGGTCGCTCGCGAGTCGCTTCAAGCGCGCGTTTTGCTGCCACCAGTAGCCACTCACCAGGAGGGCGGCAAAGCCGCAGCTGGCAATGCTGAAGTAGGTCAGGTTCTTCAGTTCCACCACCTCGCCCAGCAGATCGCTCTCAGCGGCTTTAACCGACGACCCGGGGCTCATTTGATACCTGGCATGGTCGGTGCGGTCTAGGTCGGCCTCCCGCAGCTCCCTGCCCTGGGCGTAGCTTTCCAGCAGCCTCAATTCATTTCGTAGATCTTCGAAGGCCTGGATTTCCGCGGCTCCCACGGTCCCCGCCGCAACCCTGCCCTCCAGCTTGCGCAGACGGTCTTCCACGGATTCGGCTATGAACCCGGCCATGCGCTGCTGCAGGGAAGCCAGTTGCTCACCGTACAACTTGATCTTGTCGTTGCCCGAGACAGACGCCTGGCGCGATTCGAAGCGGGTGACCAGATGGCTTGAGTTCCACAGCAGCGCCGCGCTGACCAGAAGCAATAGAACGAGCGACACCAGGGCCAGCACCTGCCCGCGCTTCTGCAAGTCCGGAATTGGACTCGGGGCGAGTTCGGCGCGCACCAAGGTGATGACGGTCCGGCTACTGTCTTTGTTATCTTGCATTTTTGTCCCCGGGGCACGCGGCAAGCCGTATCATGGCGCCACCGCCTGGCCGGTTAATATGACAGAATGGCCATACCGGGTCAATTCTCCGCCCGCGCCTTGACCATCAGGGTTTTCATGTCGGAAACGGCGCGTTCCATGCCCACAAACAAGGCTCGCGCCACGATGGCATGGCCGATGTTCAATTCGCGAAACTGGCCAATGCGGCAGATGGGCTCCACATTGTGGTAATGCAGTCCATGACCGGCATTCACCTGCAATCCGAGGCCCTCCGCCTGCAAGGCCGCCCGGGCGAGCCGCTCCAGCTCCTGTCGCTGCTGGGCCCCACTGGCGGCTTCCGCGTACTGCCCGGTGTGGAGTTCGATGACCGGGGCTCCGGCCCGGGCGGCGGCATCCACCTGCTGCGGTTCAGGGTCGATAAACAGGGAGACCTCCACGCCGGCAGTGCCCAACCGCTGACAGGCCACGCGCACGTGCTCGAAATGGCCGGACACGTCCAGCCCCCCTTCCGTGGTCAATTCCTCCCGGCGCTCGGGCACCAGGCAGCAGGCCTGCGGGCGCACCCGGCAGGCAATGGCCACCATTTCCTCGGTCACCGCCATTTCCAGATTCAGGCGCGAGTTGAGCATGGCTCGCAGCAGCTCGATGTCACGGTCCTGGATATGGCGCCGGTCCTCCCTAAGGTGTGCCGTGATGCCATCGGCGCCGGCCTGCTCGGCCAGCAGGGCCGCCTGCACCACTTCGGGATAGCGGGTGCCCCGCGCCTGGCGGATGGTCGCCACATGGTCGATGTTCACACCCAGGAGAATGCTTTGCTTGCTTTGCATAGGATGGAGTCGGTTAAGTTCTTTGATCTGCGAACGGGTCCGCGCCTCACCTGCGGCCAGGCCCTTTGAACAGTTCGCGGCTCTTGAGCGGCTTGCCGCCCAGGTAGTGCCCGAGCACGAAGCGCATCAACTGCTTGGCTTCGCTGATTTCCAAGGGCCCCGGCAGGCACCGCCGGCGCAGCCCGAGCAGGGTGGTACCGCGGACTGCCCCGCGGCGCGGCTCACTCGCGCGCGCGCCTTCCTCGATGTGATAGACATAGTGCCGATCCGCCCGGATCGGCTCGGCCCCGGTCGCCTCGAAATCCAGTAGCAGCCCGTAACCGAGTTCGTCCAGCAGGCTGAGCTCGAAGAAACGCAGCTGCGGTTCCGCTGGCTCGCCGCTTGCCAGGGCGAGGAGCAGGTCTTGATAACACTCGAACAAGGCGGGGTGAGAATCCAGTGCCGGAAGGAGCCGCAGCAGCAGTTCGTTGAGATACAGGCCGCAAAACAGCGCCGCGCCGGCGAGGGCATGGGCCGGGCCGTCGGCCTCCGCTTCAGTCAGCGTCGGCAGTTCTACGCTTCCGGCCCAGGACAGGCTAAGTGGCAGAAAGGGTTGCAACAGGCCTGCCCGTCCACCCTTGCCGCGCGTGGCTCCCTTGGCCAACAGTCTCACCACTCCCCTGTCGCGGGAAAACACATCCACCAGCAGGCTGGTCTCCCGGTAAGGCCTCCGATGCAAGACAAAACAGGTTTCCAGCAGAACCCTGTCCTTCGCGCCCATGGTGTTAGCTGTCGGAATACCCCAGTCTTTGCAGGGCCCGCTCGCTGTCGGACCAACCGCGCTTCACCTTGACCCAAAGGTTCAGGTAGACCTTGCGCTCCAGCATCTTTTCCAGGTCCTCCCGGGCCCTTTGGCCGACCTTCTTGAGCACCTCGCCCCGGTGTCCGATGACGATGGTCTTCTGACCGTCACGCTCCACCCAGATTACGGCGTGGATGTGAATCACGCCCTTTTCATGCTTGTACTGCTCGATCTCCACCGTGAGAGCATGCGGCACCTCTTGTCCCAGGCTGCGGATCAGCTTCTCGCGGATGATTTCCGCCGCGAAAAAGCGCATGGGACGGTCCGTGACCTGATCGTCCGGATAGATGGCCTCGCCCTCGGGCAGCAGGGACATGATCTTGTCTTCCAGTGCATCCAGGTTGGTACCCTTAAGCGCGGAGATGGGCACGATTTCCGCGAAAGCGAAGCGTGCCGCCGCATCCTCCAGGAACGGCAGCAAGCGCGACTTGTCCTCGCACTGGTCGACCTTGTTCACAGCCAGTATCACCGGGCAGGAGGCCTGCTTGACCTTCCCCAGGATGAGTTCGTTATCCGGGGTCCAGGACCAGGAGTCCACCACCCACACGATCAGGTCCACCCCCAGCAGCGCATTGTCGGCGGTGCGGTTGAGGTAACGGTTCATGGCCCGCTTTTCGCTTGCGTGAAGCCCCGGCGTGTCTACATACACCGCCTGTCCTGCGTCGGTGGTCTTGATTCCATGGATTCGGTGCCGCGTGGTCTGCGGCCGGCGCGAGGTGATGCTGATCTTCTGTCCCAGCAAATGATTCAGCAGAGTCGATTTACCCGCGTTGGGCCGCCCGATCAAACCCACATAGCCAGCTTTCATAACAAGCCCTGGTCCTGTTCCGCCAGCTTCTGCAGCATGCGCTCGGCGGCCTGCTGTTCAGCGCGCTTGCGTGACGGCCCCTCGCCCTCGCTGGATTCGGGCATCAGCGGTACGCGGCACTCCACGCGGAACTGCTGGTCGTGGGGCAAGCCTGACATGGACAGCAAAATATAGATGGGAAGCTCCAACCCACGCCCCTGCATGATCTCCTGCAGGCGTGTCTTGGGGTCCTTGCGGCGGTCATCGGGGCTGAGCCCCTCGATGGCCTCGCCGAACAGATTGAGAATCCAGTCCCGGCAAATCTCGTAACCCTGGTCCTTGAGCAGCGCGCCCATCACCGCTTCCAAGGCGTCAGACAGGATGGAGTCACGGCGAAAGCCACCGCTCTTGAGTTCACCGGAGCCGAGGATGAGATGGTCGCCCAGGTTCAGGTTGCGGGCCACGCCCGCCAGGGAGGTCTGGTTCACCAGGGTAGCGCGCAAGCGGCTGAGGACACCTTCGTCCGCCTCCGGAAACTTTTCGTACAGGCGCTCCGCCACGACGAAACCCAGTACCGAGTCGCCAAGGAACTCCAGGCGCTCGTTGTGCTTGTGGTCGGCGCTGCGGTGGGTGAGCGCCTGGCGTAGCAAGGCCGGATCCTTGAACTGAAGGCCCAGCTTCCGGGCGAAGGTTTCAACCTGTCTACTCAATCGCCCCCCGCCTCGATACTGTCATCGAAGGTCACCAGTACATCCACATTCCCCATGATGTGCTCCACCGCCTCGTAGGCGATCTGAACCGTGAGCCGGCCGCCCTGCTTGGTGATTTTCACATCCTGGGCGGTCACCCGGTTCACCATGTTGATGTCCCAGCGCTTCTCCAGGGTTTTGAGGATCTCCTCCTTGGGCCGGGTCGCCAAGTCCGGATCGGACTTCAGGGCCTCCAGCGAACTCACGATCTTATAATGTTCGAGATAGATGGGCACCAGTTTGATGGTGAGCAGCGTGAAGAAACCGACCAGCATAAACATCAGCAGGAAGCCGATCATGGTCATGCCCGACTGACGCGATAATCTACTCATGCTGATCTCCCTTTGCCGGTTCACTTCAGGACAGTCCCCAGACGGTTGAAGGCGACGCCGCCGTTGTCCAGGTCCCAACTCATCCAGATGAAAAATGCTCGCCCCACCAGATTGGCCTCCGGGACCGTGCCCCAGTAACGGCTGTCGTTGCTGTTGTCGCGGTTGTCGCCCATAACGAAATAATGTCCGGCGGGCACGGTGAATTCACCCTGCACGGTAGGTTGGCCTTCCCGTATGAGTATATCGTGGGTCACATCCGCCAGGTCCTCCGACAGCAGGATGGAGCCGCTCATGCTCTCTCCCTTGCCCGTGCCGTGGTATTCGCCCAAGGGCGTCTGCTTGACCGGTTCGCCGTTGATGAATACCTGCTTATTGTAATAGCCCACCTTGTCGCCCGGCAGCCCGACCACCCGCTTGATGTAATCCACCGTCGGATCCTTGGGAAAGCGAAAAACCACGATATCGCCGCGCTTAGGCTCGCCCATCTCCACGATTTTGGTGTTGAGCACCGGCAGTCGGACCCCATAGGTGAACTTGTTCACTAGGATGAAATCGCCGATGAGCAGGGTCGGCATCATCGACCCCGAAGGAATGCGGAACGGCTCCACCAGGAAGGAGCGCAGCAGCAGCACGATGAAGATGATGGGAAAGAAGGACCGGGCGTAGTCCACCAGGATCGGCTCTTTCTCCGGCAGGCTTTCCTCGCCGGCCATCTTGAGCCATAGCAGGTAGCCGCCCCAGATCAGGCCGGTGACGGCACTGGCCACCACCAGGAAGAATGAAAAATCCATGTCCATCACGAATCCTTGTTCACGCGCAGCACCGCCAGGAAAGCCTCCTGGGGAATGTCGATCTTGCCTACCTGCTTCATGCGTTTCTTGCCCGCCTTTTGTTTTTCCAGGAGTTTCTTCTTACGGGTGATGTCACCGCCATAACACTTGGCCAGCACGTTCTTGCGCATGGCCTTCACCGTGGAGCGCGCGATGATCTTCGATCCTATCGCCGCCTGGATGGCGACCTCGTACATCTGCCGCGGAATCAGGTCCTTCATGCGCTCGACCAGGTCGCGGCCCCGGCTCTCGCTGACGCTGCGATGGCAGATGAGGGAAAGCGCATCCACCTTCTCGCCGTTGATCAGCACATCCAGCTTGACCAGTGGCGCGCTCTGGAAGCGTAGGAATTCGTAATCGAAGGAAGCGAATCCGCGGCTCACCGACTTGAGCCGGTCGAAGAAGTCCAGCACCACCTCGCTCAGGGGCAGCTCGAAGGCGATGGAAACCTGGCTGCCCATGTACTGCATCTTCTTCTGCACGCCGCGTTTCTCGATGCAGAGAGTGATCACGGCGCCCAAGTAGTCCTGCGGCACCAGGATGTTGGCCTGGATGATGGGCTCGAGTACATCCTCGATCTCGTTGGGAGGCGGCAGCTTGGACGGGTTGTCGATCTGCACCGTCTCCCCGTCGGTGGTCATGACTTGATACACCACCGTCGGCGCCGAGGTGATGAGGTCCAGGTCGTACTCGCGCTCCAGCCGCTCCTGGATGATCTCCATGTGCAGCATGCCGAGGAAGCCGATGCGGAAACCGAAACCCAGGGCCTGCGAAGTCTCCGGCTCATACTGCAGGGCCGCGTCGTTGAGGCGCAGCTTGCTCAGAGCCTCGCGCAGGTTCTCGTAGTCGTCCGCCTCCACCGGAAAGATGCCGGCGAACACCCGCGGCTGCACCTGCTGGAAACCTGGCAGGGACTGGGTGGAGGGGTTGTCGGTGCCGGTGATGGTATCGCCCACCGGCGCGCCGAAAATGTCCTTGATGGAAGCGACCATGAAACCCACCTCGCCCGGCCCCAGTTCCTCGCGCTCCTCCCGCTTGGGGGTGAACACGCCGACCTTGTCCACCAGGTGGCTGCGGCCGGTGGACATGATGGTGATCTTTTGTTTGCGCCCCATGCGGCCGTTGACTACCCGCACCAGGGACACCACGCCCAGGTAGTTATCGAACCAGGAATCGATGATCAGGGCCTGCAACGGCGCATCAGCATCGCCCTGGGGCGAAGGTATGCGCTCCACCAATTGCTCCAGGACATCGGTGACGTTCAGCCCGGTCTTGGCGCTGATGCGCGGAGCATCCTCGGCCGGAACCCCGATGATGTCCTCGATCTCCTGGATGACCTTTTCCGGGTCCGCCGAGGGCAGGTCGATCTTGTTCAGCACCGGCAGCACTTCCAGGCCCTGCTCGATGGCCGTATAGCAGTTGGCGACGCTCTGCGCCTCCACGCCCTGGGCGGCATCCACCACCAGCAAGGCGCCTTCGCAGGCCGCCAGGGAGCGCGAGACCTCGTAGGAGAAGTCCACATGCCCCGGCGTATCGATGAAGTTGAGCTGGTAGGTCTGGCCGTCCTTGGCCTTGTAGTCCAGGGTGACGCTCTGCGCCTTGATGGTGATGCCGCGCTCGCGCTCGATGTCCATGGAGTCGAGCACCTGCTCGGCCATTTCCCGGGCGCTCAGCCCCCCGCAGATCTGAATGAAGCGGTCGGCCAGGGTAGACTTGCCATGGTCGATATGAGCGATGATCGAGAAATTTCGGATGTGTCTGAGGTCGGTCACTGTTTAATCGGTCAGCTTCATGGCGAGGAAAATCGAGCCGCCGCGTCGCTGCACCAGCACCGCGATGGACTTGCCTTTGGGCAGCCCTTTGACCACCTCGTTGAATTGCTTGGCATCCTTGATGACATGATCCTGTAGCTGCAGGATCACGTCGCCGCGGCGGATACCGGCATTGTAGGCCGCGCCGGGCTTCACTTCCTGCACCAGGACACCGTTTTGCGGCACTTCCAATTGCTCGCGCATCTCGGCAGTCAGGTCCGAAACGCTCAGGGCCAGGCGCGACACGGCCTGGGCACCCGGCTGTTCGGTGGAGCCCATGACCGGCTCGTCGTCGTCCGGCAGGGCGCCGATCTTGACCTTGAGTTCCTTCACCGCACCCTGACGCAGCACCGTCATGTTCGCGGTCTCGCCAATCTTTGTCATGCCGACCAGTGGCGGCAGCGAACTGGACGTGGTGATCTCAGTCTTGTTGTATTCGGTGATGATGTCGCCGATCTGAAGCCCTGCCTCCTGGGCCGGACTCTTCGGCAATATCTTGGATACCAGGGCGCCCTGCGGCTTCTTCATGCCGAAAGATTCGGCCAGTTCGCGGGTCACATCCTGAATCTGCACCCCCAGCCAGCCGCGGGAAACCTTGCCCTCGGCCTTGAGCTGGTCGGCCACCTTCATAGCCACCTCGATGGGAATGGCGAAGGACAGGCCCATGAAACCGCCGGTGCGGCTGTAAATCTGGGAATTCACGCCCACGACTTCACCATCCATGTTGAACAGCGGCCCTCCGGAGTTGCCCGGATTGATCGCCACGTCGGTCTGGATGAAGGGGACATAATTATCGCTGGGCAGGCTCCGGCCCTTGGCGCTGACGATGCCCGCCGTCACGGAATGCTCGAACCCGAAGGGCGAGCCGATGGCCAGCACCCATTCACCGACCCGCATCTTGTCCGAATTTCCAAGACGCACCACCGGCAGGTTTGTGGCGTCAATCTTCAGCAGGGCGATATCGCTGCGCTTGTCCGAGCCCACCACCTTGGCGACCAGTTCGCGCCGGTCCTGCAGGCGCACGACGATTTCGTCGGCGTCCTTCACCACATGGTGGTTGGTGATGACAAAGCCGTCCTGGGAAATAACGAAGCCGGAACCCAGGGACTTGGCCTCGCTGGGCCCGCTGCCGTTCCCGGGTTCACCCCCGCCACCGGGACCTCCGGGGCCGCCCTCACCGAAATAATGGCGGAAGAAATCGTCGAATGGAGTCCCCTCGGGAATCTCCATGCCCTCAGGCAGTTGCTGCTGTTCGCTGGCGGCAATCTTCTGCGTGGTGCTGATGTTGACCACTGCCGCGTTGTTCTTCTCCACCAGCCCGGTGAAGTCGGGCAATTCGACGGCACCCGCCGGCGGCATCAGCCAGACACCCAACATCAGCAGAAATACCGTCTGCATGCGCTTGAACATGAGGAACTCCCGAGTCATCGTGACCTTTCCGCCGGAAACCGGCGCTATCAATGGAATTGGCAAGAGGTTAGCTGATCTTGCGAAGAACGACGGGGCTGGCATCAGTCCCGAGTTTGAAACTGGAAAACCGGATTCCCGCGAAAAACAGAGCCATGCCGCCGAGCCCACCCAGGGCGCTCAGCGTGTCTGAATCAAGCAGACCGGTGTGGGCGGCAACAAACTGGCCCAAAAGCGCACCGGCGAACAGTCCGGCCAAGGGAAACAGATAGATCAGGAAAGCGCCCTGCACCAGGGCATCCTCCCGCAGGCCGATTACGACGCGGTCGCCGGGTTTGAATTCGCCGCTGGCGGAAGCCCACAGGCTTACTGTCTTTCCCGCGAACAAACGGCTGGTCACGCCGCTAGCGCAGGACGACTGTTGACAGCCGGAGCAGGCGGACTTGCGTTCCTTCTCCACCGCCACCCGGTTTCCATCCACCCGGGTGACCACGGCCTCTTCTTCAATCATAACCCCCCCTGAGCCGGCTTGCGGAGTCCGTCGCCGATCACCTGCACCGTTTTTTCCGGAACTTCTCCCATCACCGTCACCAGATAATTGTCGATCTTGCGGGTATAGGAGTTGATGGCGCCCACCTTGCGCGGCTGCGCGGTGAAAATTTCGTTCATGACCTGATCGATGTAAACGGATACCGAAGATAATCCGTCACTGAGGAGGATGTGGTCAATGGTGCGATTGTCGCTTCCCCGCTTCAACAGGCGGGAATAGGACATCATGCGGAATCCACCCGGCACGCCGTCCAGGGTCCAGCTGAGAGAGTCGGCGGGCAGGTTCTCGTGCTGCTTGACCTTCCAAGTACTGTCAAAGTGCGTGGACGGTTGCAAGCTCTCAGGCGCGATGGACTCTTCAACGCTCAGGCTGTTAAAGGCCATCTGCTCAACCACATTTTCGTTTTCGTCCAACACCTCGTACTTGAGCGGCAGCTTGGTTTCCACGTCCAGCCACAGGCGGCGCCCATAACGATAGCCGTCCAGAGGCATGATGCTGACAGAGCGCGCGAGCCGCTGAGCCACGTAGGCCGTATCACCCAGCATGAAGCCGTAGTAGCGGCCGAGTTCCGACAGATTGCTGGGCAAGTCGATCAGGGAAGACGAGCGCGCTGGCCGCACCTCCACTGACATGGACTTGGAGTCGGGGTAATAGCAGGTGACGGTGTCGGCGTTGCGGATCACCTCGCGCATGGGCGAATTCACCGACAGCAGACGTTCCTGCTCGACGCCGTCCGCATAGCGGTGGAACACCTTGAAGCTTTCCACCCGGTTATCTTTAAGGTAGGCCAGCATGCCCTGGTAATTGAGATGACTCATGGCCTGCTTGGTGGCAGCCAGCCAGGACTTGGCGTCGTGCTCATCGCCCTGCTCTGCCTGGGCGGGAGAGCCCAGCAACATCAAAACCGCAACGATAACGAGGGAAATCGGGTGCGGCGAATGGCGTGCGCTCAGATAACCTGGCATGGCGTATTAACGGTTGTCCTGGGCGTAGCTGACTGACCTGACATAAGGCAGCATCCCCGCCGAGCCCGCCATGTACGCGGTTTCATTGTGAGACAGCAGGTAGTCGTTGAATTGTGCCTCGGCCACCTTGTCGCTGGCCGGCGCCATGGCAACAGCCTGGTTGGAACTCAAGTTGGCCACCAGTTCACCGCCATGGTCCATCACCGATTTCCCCACCATCAGCGCCACGCCGGCCAGAGACGCGGCGAGGGCAAAGCCCACCACCCGCTGACGCCGCTCGGAACTGGAGCCGATTCCACGCCGAGGCGCCAGCACCGTCGGCTCCCTTTCAATCGCGGAGCTGATGCGGCGCGCAAATTCGTCGTCGACCATCAACCCGCGCGGCGAGCGCATGGCTTGACCTATGAGGTTGTAGCGAGCCCACGTCTGCTTCAAATCCTCCTCGTGTTCGATCCGTTCGATCAGGCGTGGATTGTCCCGCCCGTCCAATTCGCCATCCAGGAGCATGGATAGCCTGAGTTTCAGCTCCTTATCTCGGTCTGCCATAACGCTACCTCAACCCAAAACCGTCTTAAGCTTCTTGTCGATGGATTCCCGCGCGCGAAAAATACGTGAGCGCACTGTTCCGACAGGACAATTCATCACATCGGCAATTTCGTCGTAACTGAGTCCATCAAGCTCTCTCAGGGAAATCGCCGTTCGCAACTCATCAGGCAATTCGTCCAGAGCTTCCTGGATCACTTGGCCCAGTTCCTCGGTAAGAAGAAGACCCTCCGGAGTCTCCTGATCCCTTAGACCGGGTGCGTTTTCAAATTGTTCCGCGACCTCGACATCTATATCGTCGTCCGTAGGCCGGCGCGAGCGGGTCGCGATGTGGTTCTTGGCCGTATTGATGGCAATACGGTAGATCCACGTATAGAAGGCACTTTCACCGCGAAAGCTCGGCAGCGCTCGGTACGCCTTTATGAAGGTGTCCTGCGCGATATCCAGGGCCTCGTGGGGATCACGGATATAGCGGTTTATCAATTGAACGATCCGATTCTGATACTTCAGTACCAGCAGATCGAATGCCTTCTTGTCCCCCGCCTGAACACGTCTGACCAGTTCCTCGTCGGTTTGTTCACCCATCGTGCCCGACCTTGCGGCGTCCGCACGGGAAATACAGTATGGCCGATCGGAAGACAATGGACCCGCGCGGTCTTCCGTTATGGTCGGCTGCTAGCATGCGAACTCGCAAACAGATATGTCAGGTGTGATAAGAGGATTGGGGAATCAGCGCTTTAACTGCGCGATATTATCAACGTTTCCTGCCCGCCATTCAACGTATGGCATTTTTCTTGTACGATGGGTTCGACCTCAGCCCGCAGACCACCATGCCCAAACCCATCCCCAGCTTCGACGTATTGATCATTGGCAGTGGCGCGTCCGGCTTGAGCCTCGCCCTGCGCCTCGCCGACCAGGGCTACCAAATCGCCGTCCTCTCCAAGGTGGCGCTTTCCGAAGGCAGCACCCTGTACGCCCAGGGCGGCGTTTCCGCGGTGCTGGACGCCCAGGACTCGCTGGAATCGCACATTCAGGATACGCTGATCGCCGGCGCCGGCCTGTGCAGGCCAGAAACCGTGCGCTTGGTGGTCTCGCATGGGAAGGAGTGCATCGACTGGCTGCTGGACCGGGGCGTCCCCTTCACCGAAGTGCAATCCGAGGATGGCAGCGTACAACTGCACCTGACACGCGAGGGCGGGCACACCCACCGGCGCGTGGTGCACGCCGCCGACGCCACCGGCCGGGCAATCGAGACGTCCCTGGAAAAGCACGCGCGGCAGCATGGCAACATCAAGCTGTACGAGCACCACAACGTGGTGGATCTGATCACTGAGCACAAGCTGGGGGGGGTCGGCAACCGCGTGGTCGGCGCCTACGTGCTGGACTCCAGGCGCCATTTCGTGGTGCCCATGGCCGCCAAAATCGTGGCCCTGGCCACCGGGGGCGCATGCAAGGCCTATCTCTACACCAGCAACCCGGACGTCTCCACCGGCGACGGCATCGCCCTGGCCTGGCGCGCCGGCGCCCGGGTGGCCAACATGGAATTCATCCAGTTCCACCCCACCTGCCTCTACCACCCGCTCGCGCGCTCCTTCCTCATCACGGAGGCCCTGCGCGGCGAAGGCGGGCGTCTGCTGCTGCCGGACGGTACGCCCTTCATGCAGCGCTTCGACCCACGCGGCGAGTTGGCACCGCGCGACATCGTGGCGCGCGCCATCGACCACGAGATCAAGCGGCTGGGTATCGATTGCGTATATCTGGACATCAGCCACAAGCCACCGGAGTTCGTGCGCGAGCACTTCCCGACCATCCACGCCAAGCTGCTGGAACTGGGCATCGACATGACCTCGCAGCCCATACCCGTGGTGCCCGCCGCGCACTACACCTGCGGCGGCGTGGTCACCGACCTCTCGGCCCGCACCGATGTGCCAGGGCTTTATGCTGTGGGCGAAGTGGCCTGCACCGGCCTGCACGGCGCCAACCGCATGGCCAGCAACTCCCTGCTGGAGTGCCTGGTGTTCGCCAAGCAGGCGGCCGAGGATATCGCCGCCTGCATCGAGGACGCGCCGTCGCCGCCGACGCTGCCGCCCTGGGACGAATCAAAGGTCAGCGATTCCGACGAAGAAGTGGTGGTAACCCACAACTGGTTAGAACTGCGGCGCTTCATGTGGGACTACGTGGGCATCGTGCGCACCAACAAGCGCCTGCAGCGCGCCCTGAGGCGCGTGGAACTGTTGAAGGGCGAGATCGCCGAATATTACGGCAATTTCCGCGTGACCAGCGACCTGCTGGAACTGCGGAACCTTGTGACGGTGGCCGAACTCATCATACGTTCGGCCTTGCAGCGCAAGGAAAGCCGCGGCCTGCACTTCACGCTGGACTACCCGGAGACGGACGACCAGCAACCGCCACAGGATACGCTGATGACACCGGCCCCGCCCGTTGCCAACACGCGGGAGGCCGAATCAGGTGGCTGAGCGCGACATGCTGACGGGCACCCGCTTCGCGCCCCAGGTCCCCGGTGCCGCCTCGAACACGCCGGCGCAGGCTGCGCCGCATGCGGCGCAGGCGCCCTCTGGCGTAAGATTCCAGTCCGACAGTTCGTACCAATCCCGCCCGATCAATAATTCACCGCAACTGTGGCAGTAGGTGCTGTCCGCCTGCTTGTCGTGCACATTGCCCACATAGACGTAGCGCACACCGTTGGTCATGGCGATGCGGCGCGCATTGAGCAAGGTGGCCGGGGGCGTCGGCGGATGATCCAGCAGCTTCCAGTCGGGATGAAACGCGGAGAAATGCAGGGGCACATCCGGCCCCAGGTGCTCCACCACCCATTGCGATAGGGCGTTCAGTTCCTCATCGGAGTCGTTCTCGCCCGGGATCAGCAGGGTCGTGATCTCCAACCAGGACCGGGTCTCGTGCCGGATGTACTGCAAGGTTTCCAGCACCGGCTGCAAATGGCCGCCGCACAGGCGGTGGTAGAAATCCTCGGTGAAGGCCTTCAGGTCGATGTTGGCCGCGTCCATGTGGCGGTAGAACTCCGCCCGCGGCTCGGCGCACTGATAGCCTGCCGACACCGCCACTGTCCTGATTCCAAGTTCACGGCACGCAATTGCAGTATCGATGGCGTATTCGTGAAAGATCACCGGGTCGTTGTAGGTAAAGGCGACGCTGCGGCAGTCGAGGCGCGCGGCGGCCTGCGCAATGGCCTCGGGCGAAGCGCGGTCAAGCAGGGAATCGGTTTCCCGCGATTTGCTGATGTCCCAGTTCTGGCAGAATTTGCATGCCAGGTTGCAGCCCGCCGTCCCGAAGGAGAAGACGGGCGTGCCCGGCAGGAAATGGTTTAGCGGCTTTTTCTCGATCGGGTCGATGCAGAACCCGCTGGAACGTCCGTAGGACAACAGGACGATGGCGCCGCCGAAGTTGCCGCGGACGAAGCACAAGCCGCGCTGGTTCTCGTGCAGTTTGCAGAAGCGCGGGCATATCAGACACTCCACCCTGCCGTCGTCCAGCTTACGCCAGTAGCGGGTGGGAAAAGCGTCGGTGGGATCGATGAGCGTGTCCACGGGCACCCCCTGCCGAATAGTAAAAAGCGCAGGATTCACAGTAGGGAAATTGTGGAATAATGACAAGTGTAGCGAACGCGTATACCAAGGAGGTTGCCATGAACGTTACCGTACGTCAGCCGGCGGTGGCCGGCTTGTTCTATCCCGCCGACGCCAAGCCGTTGCACCATCTGGTGCGCAGCCTGCTCGAGGGCAGCCACAGCAAGGAGCAGGTGCCCAAAGCCCTGATCGCCCCCCATGCCGGCTACATCTACTCCGGCGCCATCGCCGCCAGCGCCTATGCCAGCCTATTGCCCGCGCGGCAGCGTATTAAACGCGTGATACTCCTGGGTCCCGCCCATCACGTGGGCTTTCCGGGGCTGGCCGTGAGCAGCGCCGCGGCATTCCTCACGCCCCTGGGCGAAATTCCCGTGGACGGCGAGGCCGTAAAGAAGCTACTGGAACTGCCGTCGGTGCGTGAACTGGACGAGGCTCATGCCGAGGAACACAGCCTGGAAGTACAACTGCCCTTCCTGCAGGAGACCCTGGAGAGCTTCTCGCTGGTGCCCGTCGTGGTCGGTTCCGCGACGCCGGACGAGGTGCGGCAGGTGCTCGACCTCCTGTGGGGGGGCGAGGAAACCCTGATCGTGATCAGCTCCGACCTCAGCCATTTCCACGACTACGCGACCGCGCGGCGCCTGGATGAATCCACCACGAAGTCCATCGAAGCGATGCGGCCTCAGGATCTGGACTACGACGCCGCCTGTGGCCGGCTCCCCATTGCCGGGCTGCTGCTGGCGGCGCGCGAACACGGGCTGTCCGTGCACACCGTGGACCTGCGCAATTCCGGGGACACCGCCGGTAGCAAGGACCGGGTGGTCGGCTACGGGGCCTATGTCCTGCACTGAGCCGCTCAGTCAGGCCCAGCGGGCGTATCTGCTGGACCTGGCGCGGCGTTCCATCCGCCACGGACTGGAGCATGGAAGCGCGCTGCCGGTGGATCTCGACCCGATGGAGACGGCGCTGCGGCGTCAGCAGGCCAGTTTTGTCACACTGGAAATCAGCGGCACCTTGCGCGGCTGCATGGGCAGCCTCGAAGCGCATCGCCCACTGGCCGAGGACGTGGCAGCAAACGCCTACGCCGCCGCCTTCCGCGACCCCCGCTTTCCCCCTGTAACAACAAGGGAAGAACCGGAACTGGAACTCCATATCTCGCTGCTCACCGCACCCGAAGCGATGCACATCGAATCGGAAGCCGACCTGCTGCGCCAACTCCGCCCCGGCGTCGACGGGTTGATCCTGCGCGAAGGCGCGCATCGTGGCACCTTCCTCCCCGCGGTCTGGGAAGACTTGCCCTTCCCTGCCGATTTCCTGCGCCATCTCAAGGCGAAAGCCGGGTTGCCCTCGGATTACTGGTCCGACAGCATCGAGGTCTTTCGCTACGGGACGCAGGTCATCGAATAGAAGGCGAAGCCCGGTCGCTTGGGGTGACGACATGAACCCCAACGATGAGGCTGGGGTCGGCAGCCTTGTTCCATCCCGACTGTACCTCGGCTGGACTTCAGCGGGCGCCCCGCATCCGCGTGGCCATGCCAGGTCCGGCGCGCCGATGCATTCTACGGGCTTGACTATACTCCGACTCGGCAGAGCGCCATGTTTCCCGACCAGCCGGCCACCCCGCCGGCTACCGGGCTCCCCCGCAGTGAGCGCATGCCCTTCCCTCTTTTCGGAGCACGCCTATGGCCACTGTCACCCCCATCATTCGCACAGCCCTTGCATTGAATTTGCTCGGCCTTTCGCTCGCCGCCACGGCAGATACATCCAAGGCGATCATCGGCTTTCCGGTCCTTGGCGAGGGAGAATTGAGCTCCGATCTGTATTTGTACAGCTGCGCGGACTCAAGCTGCGCATCGATCACACAGCTCCCGGATTACGGCCATATCACCAACGTGCACCGCTGGCCCAAGTCCCTCAATGGTCCCGGCGGCCCGGCCCCGCAAACCTGGGTTTTCCTGACGCTGAACGGGTCGGATCAGTACTTCCAGTTCTGGCAGCAGGTCGATACGCAATGGCAAAGCTGCATCTTCGAGATCACCGCCAGCGGCGAGAACGGCCCCGGCACGACCTGTGTCGGCGTGGTGAGTGTCGCTCCGCCGAGCGGAGTGACGGGAAACCTGCCCTATTTCAACATGGGCGCCGCCATGTTTCCGCCCTCCAGCACCCAGGCAAGCGCGCCCTCGCCGGCTCCCCAGCCGAACAACACGCTGCCCTCCAGGACATTGACCTATACCAATGCGACTTCGAACGTGAAACTCTGCCTACAGACCGACAGTTCATTCGCGCACACGAACTGCGGTAACGGCGGCATTGCGCTGAAGCGCAACACACCTTACGTGATACCCGCGGAGGATCTGCAGAACGGCGTGAACTCGGGCCTGGGGCAGATCGCCGCATTCAAGGCCAAGCCCGGAAGTCGATGGGTCAATACCGGCAAGGGTTCCGGCAGCAATGGCCAGGTCTATGCCACCAACCTGGAATATACCTATTGGCCCGCCAGCGCCGCGAACACCGGAGGCCCGACCACCATCGACATTTCCTTGGTGAACGGCTTCAACGTGGGCGCCAAGCTCTCCGTCAACAGCGACACCGCCTGCTACATCGCCGACAGCGAGGGCGGAACGCCTTACTTCATGCTGTACAAGGCAAACTCCGTGCTGGCGCAATTCCCCAATGCCGCAAAAACACTGACAGCCACCTGCCCCGCGGACGAGCAGGTCGGACGCGGCTGCTACAGCCCCTGCGCCAGCGCCACGGCGCAACAGTCTTCCGACGCCGACCAGTACTGCTGCGCGAATGCCTACAACACCGCGGCGTCCTGCACCCTGCCGCCGACCACCGATTACGTCACGAACATCGATGGCAATTCGACGCGCGTGTACAGTTGGGCTTTTGAAGATTACCGCGGCACCTTCACCTGCGAACCCGCCGCCAGCTTTACCTTCACCCTGATCGATCCCTACGCGGTCGTGGCCAAGACAAAATAACTGGGCCCGAGTGTCTAGCCTGAGTCCGCTGAACGAACAGCGGACCGGCCCCAAGAAAAGGCAGAGCCGGGGCAGACGCACGGCGCCGCGATCGATGCGCTTCACCGGGTGAAGCGCATCCTATTTGGGCTACGCAGTGTCAATTGAAAGCCTGGTCGATTGCCAGCTCGGTAGGTTTGGCGACGACAGGAACCCCAATGATTACAGCATGCTTCCGCGGCCGTGACGTTCGCATGCACACCACCCGCTTCGCCAAATTCACCACCCTGGAATTCGGCAGCCACATCAAACGACGCGCCCCAGCCGGCAGGCAGGATTCCGTTGCGTATATACCGGTGAATGCTGGTATGGGACCAATTCGAAGGACGCCGGACATACCCGCGCTTGACCGGATTGTAATGAAATAGTCCACATGCCGGCGAAAATCGTCTTCGTCGCGGATCGTGTGCTCCCAATAGCGCCGCTGCCAGACACCCCGTTCCCCTTTTCGCGTCAACTGGCGCTGATTCGTTCGACCTTCGGCAATCGCCGGGAAAATCCACTTTCGATCAGTGCCCCGAAAATTGGACTTCGTTGGGGTTCCTAATGTCACACCAACCTACCGAAGCCGATGTCGCCTGGACCAATCGACCCATCCAGCCTCGCGACCGAAAGCGCCGCGTTTGCGGACGCATCACCGATCCGCGGCAGTGCTCCATGCCCCCCGCCAGCTTAATAGACTAGAATCAGGACGCTGCTGGTGGTCAGATGTCAGCCATGCGCAAGTCTCATGGTCATCAGCGTGTCGCATTTGGCGTATCCGCCGCGTGCGGCGTTTCCTTAACCCTTCCCAGAACAGCGATGTCCGAGGATCCGAAGTCCAAGTTCAATGCGCCACACAAGGGCCGCGGCGCGGTGAGCAATCCGGGCAGCCGCTACAGCCTGGTCACGCGCGAACCCTTCGATGACGGCTGGTCCCGGGAGGAGGCCATCGAAAAGCTGCTAACCACCGTTACCGCGGAGAAGGCGCGGTCCATCATCGCCCGCAACGACTCGCCGGACGTTCCTTTCGAGCAGTCGATCAACACCTACCGGGGCTGCGAGCATGGCTGCATCTATTGTTACGCGCGTCCCAGTCACGCCTACCTGGACTTATCCCCCGGCCTGGACTTCGAATCGCGCTTGTTCACCAAACCCAACGCGGCCGACCTGCTGCGCAAGGAACTGGCCAAGGCCAGCTATGTCTGCAAGCCCATTGCCCTGGGTGCCAACACCGACCCCTACCAGCCCATCGAACGCGAACACCGGCTGACCCATGCCGTCCTGGAAGTGCTATGGGAGTGCGCCCATCCCGTGACCATCACCACCAAGTCGGCCCTGATAGAACGCGACTTGGGACTGCTCGCAGCCATGGCGGAAAAGAACCTGGCGCAGGTGCAAATCTCGCTCACCACGCTGGACCGTGGCTTGGCGCGCCGCCTGGAACCGCGCGCGGCTGCTCCGGAAAGGCGCCTTTTGACCATCCGCAAGCTAAGCCAAGCCGGCATACCGGTGACGGTGCTGATCGCCCCGGTGATTCCTTTCCTCACTGACGCGGAACTCGAAGACTTGCTGGAGCAGGCGGCGGGCGCCGGCGCCCGCCACGCCCAGTACATCATGCTGCGGCTACCACTGGAGTTGAAGGATTTGGTCACCGACTGGCTGCAGGTACACTATCCCCTCAAGCGCGAGCATGTCCTCAACCGGCTCACGGAGTTGCACGGCGGGCAGTTGTACCGCGCCACCTTCACCGAGCGGCAATCCGGCACCGGCCTCTACGCCGAATTGATGCGTCAGCGTTTTCGCCTCGCAGTCAAGCGTCAGGGATTGAATACCTCGGTTCCGCCTCTGGACACGGCACAGTTCCAGCCGCCGCGCCCGAAGGGGCCACAGCAGATGTCTTTGTTTTGAGAACAGCCATGAAGCAAAACCCGAAGCCATTCTGGCGCAGCAAATCCCTCACTGAAATGAGCCTAGAGGAGTGGGAGTCGCTCTGCGATGGCTGCGGCAAATGCTGCCTCCACAAGATCGAGGACGAGGACACCGGGGAATTGTTTTTCACCCGGGTGAGCTGCCGCCTGCTGGATATCAAGACCTGCCGCTGCGGCGAATATGCGCGCAGGACCCAGGCCGTGGCCGATTGCCTGGATCTGCGCAAGGACTTCCAGGCCTTTAACTGGCTGCCCTCGACCTGCGCCTACCGCCTGCTTGCCGAGGGCGACGAACTGCCGGCCTGGCATCCCCTGGTGTCCGGTGACGCCCACTCGGTAAGGGACGCCGGTGCCTGCGTATCCGGATTCGCCATCTCCGAGACCCAGGTGGACGATATACTGGATCACGTCATCGAGGACCTGAACTGAAACGCTGAAGCCACGGCGCACGTGGCCTGGAGTCCCCCGCTCTGGTAACATCGGGCGATAAAACGGGAGACAAGACCATGAGCGACAGAATTGTATTGAGATCCGGTGAGGCCCTGGTGGCGGGCGGACCACCGGGCACGGCGGCGGAGCCGGAAGTGATCATCGGTGAACTAGACGGGCCGGTAGGCACGGCTCTGGCGACCCTGACCGGCGATCAGGTAAAAGGACACACCCGCGTATTCGCCATCCTCAACACGGACATACAGGTGAGGCCGCTGACCCTGATGGTCAGCAAAGTCACGGTAAACAACAGCCGCTACACCAACATTCTCATGGGCACCGTGCAGGCCGCCATCGCCAACGGCGTGCTGGATGCCGTGCGCGCCGGCGACATCCCCAAGGAAAAGGCCAATGACCTGGGCATCATTGTGTCGGTCTGGCTGAATCCCAGCGTGGCCACCGACGATAATCTGGACCACAAGATCCTGTTCGACATCCACCGCCGCGCCATGGCCAAGGCCATTCACAAGGCCATGAACCACCAGCCCGACATCGACTGGCTGCTGGAGCATCAGGAAGAGATCGTCCACAAGTACTACCAGATGGGTCTGGACGGCAAGATCTAGGCGCTGTTGCCCGCCCTGCCCGGCCAACCGTGAACAAGTCCTGGAACGTCATTTTTCTGGGATTTTTCCTGTGGTCGGGCATCGCCCCGGCGGACCGGCTCACCTGGTTCCTGGAGGTCGCGCCGGCCATCGTGACCTTCGCGGTCCTCCTGGCGACGCGCCAGTCCTTTCCCCTGACGGCCCTGACTTACTGGCTACTGCTGGCCGAGTGCGTGGTGCTGATGATCGGGGGGCATTACACCTATGCCCATGTCCCGCTGTTCGACTGGATCAGCGAGTATTTCCAGCACGGCCGCAACAACTACGACAAGCTGGCCCATTTGTCGCAAGGCTTCGTGCCCGCCATCCTGGTGCGCGAGCTGCTGCTGCGGCTGCAGGTATTGCAGCGGACCGGCTGGCTGTTCTTCATCGTCACCTGCATCTGCCTCGCCATCAGCGCGTTTTACGAGCTGATCGAGTGGTGGGTGGCGCTGGTCTCCAAGCAGGCGGCCGAGTCCTTCCTCGGCACGCAAGGATACGAGTGGGACACCCAGAGCGACATGGCCCTGGCCCTGCTCGGCGCCATGCTGGCCCAAGCCCTGCTCAAACGAATGCACGACCTTCAAATCCAGGCGCTGGGACGCGCCTGAGCGGCGGGGGTTCAGCGGCGGCGTGAGCTGGTTCCGCCCAGGATGGAGCCCAGCACGCCGCGCATGATCTGCCGGCCCAGTTGGCTGCCCACCGCCCGCGCCGCGCTCTTAGCGAAGGCCTCTACCACTTCGGCCACCTGGTTGTCCTCCTGGCGCGCACGCCCCTTGGGCGCTTCCTCGGCGCTGGACTTGGCCTTGGCGCTCAGTTGCTCGTAGGCGGATTCGCGGTCCACCGCTTGCGCATAGTGGCCGTAGAGGCTGGATTTCTTGAGCAAGGCGCCCCGTTCTTCGGCGTCCAGCGGCTTGAGCCGGCTTTGCGGCGGCAGGATCTGCGCCCGCTCCACCGGGGTGGGCGAGCCTTTCTCGTCCAGCACCGATACCAGCGCTTCGCCCACACCCAGTTCCGTGATGACGGACGCCACGTCCAGCTTGGGGTTGCTGCGAAAAGTTTCCGCCGCCGCCTGCACTGCCTTCTGGTCCCGGGGCGTGAAGGCGCGCAGCGCGTGCTGCACCCGGTTGCCCAACTGTCCGAGAACGGCATCGGGAACATCCAGGGGATTCTGAGTCACGAAGTAGATGCCCACGCCCTTGGAGCGGATCAGCCGCACCACTTGCTCCACCTTGTCCACCAGGGCCTCGGGCGCGTCGTCGAACAGCAGATGGGCCTCGTCGAAGAAGAAGACCAGCTTGGGCTTTTCCGGGTCGCCTGCCTCCGGCAGATTCTCGAACAATTCCGACAGCATCCACAGCAGAAAACTGGCGTAGAGCTTGGGGCTGTGCACGAGCTTGTCGGCGGCCAGGATGTTTACCACGCCCAGGCCATCGCCGTCCGTCTGCATGAGATCGTCCAGGTTCAAGGCCGGCTCGCCGAAGAAATGCTCGCCGCCCTGCCCTTCCAGGCTTAGCAAGCCACGCTGGATCGCCCCGATGCTGGCGGTGGAAACGTTGCCATACTCGGTCTTCAGGGACGCGGCGTTATCCCCCACGAACTGCACCATGGCGCGCAGGTCCTTGAGGTCCAGCAGCAGGTGGCCGGCATCATCGGCCACGCGGAAGACCAGTTCCAGCACGCCGCTCTGGGTGTCGTTGAGATTGAGCAAGCGGCCCATGAGCAAGGGCCCCATATCGGAGATGGTAGTGCGCACCGCCGTGCCCTGCTCGCCGAACACATCGAAGAACTCCACCGGGTAACCCCGCAGCGTGTCTTCGGACAGGCCGAACTGGCGCATCTTCTCCAGCACCTTGGGGTTATCGCCGCCCTTCTCCGCCAGGCCCGACAGATCGCCCTTGATATCGGCGAGGAAGACCGGCACACCCAGGCGGCTGAAGCCTTCCGCCAGGGTACGCAGGGTGATGGTCTTGCCGGTTCCGGTCGCTCCCGCCACCAGGCCGTGGCGGTTGGCCATGCGCGGTAGCAGGCCGATGGTGTGACCGGCAACGGCAAATTCCAGTTCGCTAGCAGTCATGGACTTCTCCTTGGGTCTTAGGCTGACACTTCGTGCGCGGCGTTGGCGCCCACCAACAGGCGGCCGACGGTTTCCAATTGTTCCGCGTTACCCAACAGGCCGATGCGGTCCTTGGGCTGGAACACGGTGTCCGTGCCCGGGTTGACGATCAGTCGGCTCTCCCGCTTGATGGCCACCAGGGTGGCGCCCGTGCGGGTGCGCAGGGCCATCTCGCCCAGGGTCTTGCCCACCATGGGACTGTCTTCCGGCACCTTGCGCCAGTTGATGTCGATCAGTTCCGAGGCATCCAGCAGATCCCGCAACAACTCGTGTTCGCCTTGCGACTTGACCAGGGCGTTGTAATTCTCGTGGCGTACCGTATCCGCGTATCGGCGCACCTCGTGCAGAGGAAACCCGAGCTGCAACAGGGTATGCCGGAGCACCTGCAGGCCCCCTTCCAACTCCGGGTGGATAACCAGTTGCGCGCCCAGTTCGGACAGCCGCTTCACCCCGGCCCGCGTCGCCGCCCGTGCAATGATGGGCAGATTGGGCGCGATGTCACGCGCCGCAGCCACGGTCAGCTCGGTGGCGGCCTCTTCGGGCAGGGTGATCACCAGCAGGCGCGCCCGGTGCAAAGCGGCATGGGTGAGAATGTCCGAGTTGGCGGTATCGCCCAGCAAGGTCGGCACGCCCTGCTTGGACAACCGCTCGATGCGGCTGATACGGTAATCGATCACCAGGTAGGGAATGCCGAGTTCCCCCATGACGTCCACGATATGCGAGCCGACACGTCCATAGCCCACCACCACCACGTGGCCGGCCACGGATTCCTCTACCGGGGTCTGAGAGGAACCGTGGCGGTCGAGCCAGCGCCACAAGGGCTTGACCCGGCGCAAAGCCTTGCCGAGGGGATCCACACTGCGCAGCATGAGCGGATTGATGACGATGGACAGCAGGGCCGTCGCCAGGATCAGCGCATGCTGGTCGTGGTTCAGCAATCCCAGATTGAGGCCGGCCTGATCCAGGATGAAGGAGAACTCGCCGATCTGGCAGGATCCGGCCGCCACCACCAGGGCAGTGTGGGCAGGACGCGGAAAGGGCAGCACCCAGGCTCCGGCGACGATGAACTTGCCGAACACCACCAGCGCCGTCAGCACCAGCACCGGCCAGACGTTGGCAAGGAGGAAAACCGGGTCCAGCAGCATGCCGACGGACACGAAGAACAGCACGGAAAAGGCTTCCCGGAAGGGCAGAAGATCCGAGGCGATACGATGGCTCAGGGGCGATTCGCTGACCACCGCGCCGGCCACGAAAGCGCCCAGGGCCAGGGACACCCCGAACAGCTTGGCCGCCCCCAGCGCTACGCCCAAGGAAGTCGCCAGGATGGCCAGGATGAACAGTTCGCGGGAGCGTGTATGCGCCACGCGCAGCAGCAGCCAGGGAATGATGCGCTTGCCGGCAAACAGCATGACCATCAGAAAGCCGAGCGCGGAGGACAGGGCCAGGCCGAGTGTGCGCCAGTCCACCGGGCCGCCCTGGTCCGCCAGGTTCGGCAACACCATGATGATGAGCACGGTGGCGATATCCTCCATGACGCGCCAGCCCACCGCCACCTGCCCGTCCTGGGTATTGAGCCAGCCGCGATCCATGAAGCCGCGCAACATCACGATGGTACTGGCGATGGAAAGCACCAGCCCCAGCACCATGCCGGACATCGGCTTCCAGCCCCAATAATGGCTGAGGGCGTATCCCAGGGCCAGCATGGTCACCATTTGACCCAGGGTGCCGATGATGGCCACGTCGCGCACCTTCCACAGGTCGGCAAAGGAGAAGTGCAGCCCCACCCCGAACATCAGGAAGATGATGCCCAGTTCCGCCAGGGCATTGATGGTTTCCGGGTCGGCTGCCCATCCGGGCGTGAACGGCCCGATGGCCACGCCCGCCAGGAGATAGCCGACGATGGTGGGAAGCCCCAGGCGCTGCACCAGCAGGCCGCCGACAAAGGCAATGCCTAGGGCAACGGCGATGTTATCCAGCAAACCCAGATTATGTATTGAATTCACGAAGCACTTGGTCCGGCGTGGCGAGGTTTCCAACCATTATACCGGCGGTGTGGGCGGGCAGATACCGGCCACACGCGACCAATCAATTGCTTATTCGTCGTCCCGAACGTTATCCGGGCTAGCCGCCAGCTTGGTGCGCGCCCAGCATCCCTTTCTCGCCAACTCAGCTGCTCCCGCCCCGCGCGCGCATCCGTGCCCGCTCGGCCAGCATGGGAAACAGAAAGACCGAGATCATGCCGGCACTCAGGAGCACCGCGGCCCGGTCGTTGGCCATGAGCCCCGACGACACGCCGATCTCGGTCACGATCACGATCAAGGGCAGGCCTGTTGCCGTATAGAAGGCGAAGGGCAGCCGGTCGGCCTGCGGCAACAGCCTCCCGTACAGGAAAACCGGCGCACCGCGCACGAACACCAGCAATCCGAGCAGGGCGATCACCTGGACCGGCACCAGGGGGCTGCCCCACAGAGCGCTGACGTCGAAGCGCATGCCCTCGACGATGAAGAAGATCGGGATGAGGAAACCATACCCGACCGCATCCAGCTTATGCCGCAGCATCGCCCCGCCCTCGCCGCGTGTCGCCAGCCCCGCCACCATGCCGGCGGCGAAAGCGCCGAATACGACGTTCAGGGCGAACTTGGCGGCCAACGCGACCAGCAAGGCCTGCAGCATGATGGCGATGCGGACCGGCAGTTGACCGCTGCTCTGCATCGTATGGGCGAAAGCCTGAATCAGCTTTGACGAACGCACGTGTACCGCCAGAAAAGCGGCCATGAGAGCCACGATGACAAAGCCCACTATGAACAGGGAATGCAGAACCGTGCTGTGGGTCGGGATCAAGAGCAGGGATATCACCACCAGCGGGCCGAATTCCCCCATGGCTGCCGCGGGCACGAGCAGCTTGCCAAACTCCGTGTCCAGGGTCCCCTCGTCACGCAGGATGGGCACCAGTATTCCCAGCGCCGTGGTGGTCAGGGCGACCGCGGCCATGAGCGGCGGCGCCTTGATCAGCCCGATCGCATGCACCACGAACATGCAGACCATGGCGATGCCGAAGGAAAGAAACCAGCCGCCCACGGCCAGGCTCAACGGCCTTCCGCGCATTTCGCCGAGATTGATTTCCAGCCCCACCATGAAGAGCAGGAAAGTCAGGCCCAGTTCGCCCAGCATGCCCACCAGGCCATCGGGTGAGGCAAGCCCCAGTAGATGAGGGCCGATCAGAATCCCGAGCAGCATCTCCACCGCCACGATCGGCATGCGGAACCGGGTCGGCCATTCGGCCAGAAGCGGCGCAACTGCCGCAACCAACGCAATCACGAACAACTCAAAGCGCAAACCGTCCATCCGGCCACCCGTTCCTGCTGTATTCGACGCGAAACCTTAGCATCGCGCGCCTGAGCATGCAGGCGCAATCAAATTGATCAAGCCAAGGCCACCCACGCCCATGGCGGCGGGGCTTTCACGAGGGCATGGAGCAGCGCGGCGGGGACATCGGCACGGTATCAGCGTTTCACGCGCCAGCCGCCTCGGTGGTCAAGCCTCTGACATTCTTGAGTTCCACCGTGATGTTGTCGTCGCTCGCTGCGTTCATGAAGTCCTGGATGGTCTCCAGAATATCCTGATCGATGAATTGCGCCCGCGTCCCGTCGATGATCAGATAGCTGTTCTCCTGGATGCGTTCCAGGGAGTTGCGCATCAGGGCCTTGTTCAGAAAGGAAACGTCCTTGTGCAGGCGCAGCAGGTAGTTCCTGCCATCCTGGGTCAGGCTGATGGCGGCGTGGTAGTTCGCCCGCAGCACGAAGAACAGGCCGACGAGCATGCCGACGGCCATGCCCTTGAGCAGATCCGTCAACAGGATGGCCAGGATGGTCACCACGAATGGGGCGAACTGGTTGAAACCCTTGGCATAGAGATCCTTGAACAATGAAGGTTTGGCCAACTTGTAGCCGGTCAAGAGCAGGATGGCGGCCAGGCTGGCCAGGGGAATCAGATTCAGAAACGAGCCCAGGAACATCACGCTTAAGAGAAGCAGCAGCCCATGGATGAAACAGGACATCTTGGTCCTCGCACCGGCATTGACGTTGGCCGAACCGCGCACGATGACCGCCGTCATCGGCAGCCCACCCAGCAAACCGCTGATCAGATTGCCCAGCCCCTGGGCTTTCAACTCCTGATTGGTGGGCGCCACGCGCTTCAAGGGATCCAGCTTGTCCACCGCCTCAAGGCTCAGCAGGGTCTCCAGGCTGGCCACCACCGCCAGGGTCAGGGCGATGGTGTAAATCTGTGGATTGGCCAGCTGGTTGAAATCCGGGAACGTGAAGTGGTTGATGAAATCCATGGGACCGGCGATAGCCGGCAGGTTGACCAGATGCTCGTGGGCGATGGCGAGCGTCCGCGCATCGGCCTGGCTCCAAAGATTGAACAGGATGCCGAACCCGACCGCCACCAGAGGGCCCGGAAACAGGGCCAACAGCCTGCTGTTCTTGATCCAGCGCGTCTCCCAGACCAACATGATGACGATGCAGGTGAAGCTGACCAACACGGCCCCGGGCGAGATGGCTTGCAGGGAGTAATACAGCTCGCTGAACGTGGTGTGGGTGTCCTCCTGCAGGAACGATTCGTCGCCCTCGAAGTCGGCGTCATAACCGACGGCATGGGGGATCTGCTTCATGATGAGGATCAGACCGATGGCCGCCAGCATGCCCTTGATCACGGCCGAAGGGAAATAGGCCCCAATCACGCCCGCGCGCAGATACCCCAGGATCAGTTGTATCAAGCCCGCCATCACGACGCTGAGCAGAAACGCCTGGAAGCTCCCCAGTTGCTCGATCGCGCCCAGCACGATCACGGTCAGGCCGGCGGCCGGACCCGAGACGCTGAGCTGCGAACCGCTGACCCAGGCGACGACCAGACCACCGACAATGCCGGCGATGATGCCTGAAAACAATGGAGCGCCGGACGCGAGCGCAATGCCGAGACACAGCGGAAGCGCCACCAGGAAGACGACGATACCCGCCGGGATGTCGTTACCCAGGTGCCCCAGGTAGTAGTGCACGTGCTTGTGTATCATGCGAGGCCGTTTCTCAGTGGAAAGTTAGGGCGATGACTGCAGCCGAATTGCCGCGCTCAGTCTTCGTTGTACTCATACTGGTAGATGCCGTTGATCAGACTCCCAGGCGGAAGGGTGATCAATTGCTGCAGTATGCCGTCGCCGAGGGAGTAAACCCAGCCGTGCAGCATGGGCCGGTTCTCCCGGCGCCAGGCGTTCTGGATGATGGACGTATGGGACAGCCGCTGCACCTGTTCGATCACATTCAGTTCCACCAGGCGGTTGACCTGCTCCTGGTGAGTGGGCAATCCCTCGATCTCGTCCTGGTGCAAGCGATAGATATCCTTGATGTGCATCAGCCATTTGTTGGTCAGCATCAGGTCGGCACGCTGCTTGGCCAGGGCCGCCTTGATTCCGCCGCAGCTGTAGTGGCCGCAGACGATGACGTGCCCCACTTTCAGCACGTCCACGGCGTACTGAATCACGCTCAGGCAGTTGAAATCGGTGGTGATCACCTGGTTGGCGATGTTGCGGTGCAGAAACATCTCACCCGGCTCGGCATTGACGATGATCTCAGCCGGCACCCGGCTGTCGGAACAGCCGATCCACAGGAATTCAGGTGTCTGATCGTGGGACAGGCGCTGGAAGTACTCGGGCTCCTTGAGTTTCTTGTCCTCGGCCCAGGCCTTGTTTTCGAGTAGCAGTTTTTCGAAGGGTTTCATGGGTGAATCCTTTGCGCGACAGAGAGCAGAGATCGGTTCAGATCGGGTCCGTGCAGAAACGGCGGTAAAAGCTTTTCAGCGAAATGGGCGCGAGCAGGGTGGTCAGCGCGATGACAATGATCAGGGCGGCATAAATTTCGTTCTTGAGTATGCCCGAAGTCCGGCCCAGTTCCCCGAAGATCAGGCCGACCTCGCCGTGCGGCACCATGGCCAGACCGATGGCGAGACGCTCCCGCCACGCACCTGGCACCGGCAAAGCCCCGAGCAGTTTGCCCAACACCGCGACCACAAACAAGCCCAGCGAAAATAACCAGATAAAAGAGGATTGCCAGTCGATGTCGCGCAGGTTCAGCGACAGCCCCACCATGACGAAGAAAATCGGTACGACAAGATGAATGATCGGTTTCATCTGTGACTCGATGCGACCGGCAAAATCCGGATCCGCCCGTAGCGCGAGCCCGAAGGGCAGAAAGAAGTGCCTTGAAAGCGCGAGGCCCGCCGCAAAACCGCCCAGCAGTTCGGGAGCCCCCATGGCATGGGCCAGCCAGGCGAAGAATAACACCAATGATACGATCAGGGTGGGAATCAGACCATTCATCTGGCTGACCTGGGCAAACGCCCGGATCACGAGCGAAATCAGCTTGGCACAGAAGGGCGCAAGCAGAAAGAAAACGGCGATAAAGGCCATGACCCGGCCCGCATTGACGACATCCACCTGCCCGGCCACGGAAAACTCGTAGAGCACCGCCAGCAGGATCACGCCCAGGATGTCGTCGATCACGGCGGCACCCAGCACCACCTGAGCTTCGCGGCTGTGTTGGCGCGAGAGGTCCGTGAGCACTCGCACGGTAATGCCGATGCTGGTGGCTGTCAGCGTACCGCCGACGAAGAGGGCTTCCAGCACGCTAAGATCAAACCCGTAGCGCGCTAAGGAGAAGCCGAAGACGAAGGGCCAGAGGAAGCCAGACACGGCTACCAGGAGGGCATGGACGCCTGATCGCACCAGTTGGACGATATCAGTTTCCAGGCCGACTTCGAACAGAAGCAGGATGATGCCGATTTCCGCCAGTAGCTTGATCACCTGGCTGGCCTCCAGCCAGCCCAGCACGCTGGGGCCCAGTAGCACGCCGGCCAGGAGCTCCCCCACGACCGGCGGACTCCGGAACCGCGCGAACAGCTCCGCACCGACCCGAGCGGCCAGCAAGATGATCATCAGGTTCAGAAAGAACTGGTGTACAGCCTGTGTTTCCAATGAACTATCCCGTTCATCCATGGCGGACGGTTTTCAAGTATCGCGGAATTCTTGCGAAACGCGTCAACCGGCGGGTGTTTGGGAGCCACGGATTTATGCGTGGTTCATGCGGTAGAGGGATGCCCTGGCAAAGCCGGTCACTGCACGTCACTGAATTTGGCAGTCACCGGGAAAGGGCGCTTTACGGTGACGGGCGCGGAAAAATCCCGTATGGAATTATTCCGCGTTTCCCAAAGGGCCGGCGAGGCCGGACGTCGATCGGTTAGGGCAGAACGCGGCGCGCGCGATCCCGTGCGGAATTCGCTCACACGCCATCCTGCCATTCCACCAATTCCGGCGCGTCGGGGTCCAACTCACCGGGCGCTGCAACCGTCTCCCGGGAAAAGTCCTGGCTCAGTTGCGCGTTGTCCACGGCCTGTTCAGGCGACGGAAGCTGGATCAACAGCGTAGGCGCCAGCGTCAACCCGCACAGGCCTGCGGCCACCAGGGCGGGGCGCACCATGTAGCCAGACAGACGCCAGCGCCAAGCCGGAGGCGCTTCGGGCCGGTCTTGTGCCGGCAGTTGTTTCCATGGCTTGGCTGCCAGCCATGCCAAGCCGCTGCCCGTGGCCAGCATCAGGGCCAAGCCGGACAGATTGACCCAGGCCAGGCTGACGACATCGCGGCCTGACCAATCCAGAACCATGCCGGCGACATAGGACAAGGCCATGCAGAACATAAACATGGGCAGGGACTGCCGCCCCATCAGCGCGATGCGCTGCACCAGCGCGCTCTCATGCCAGTGCTGGCCTTGGCGAAACCAAAGGTTCATCAGATAAGCCAGCGCCAGAAAATGGACCCAGCGCAGCAGACCGAGATGGCTCTTGTCCACCAGGGGCTCGATGAACTGACGCAGGTGGGCGAGGAAGGGCAGCAGACGGTAGGTGGGCTCATGGGCCAGCGGAATGGACAGAATGACCACCGCCAGGCATAGCCTCCGCAGCGCCGGGGTCGGCCGAGGAAACGCAAGCCAGTCGGACGCGAAGGCGAACCCGGTGAAGAACATCAACTGCCAGTTGAAGGGATTGAAGAACCAGGGCCTGTCGCTCCCCGGATCTGCCGGTAGTTCCCAGCCAAATCGCCAGGAAAGCGCGTAGAGCGCCACGGGAAAAGCCAGAGCCAGCCAGCGGTGCACGCGCGACAGGGCCCAAACCACCGGGACCCAGAGCATGATGACCAGGTACATGGGCAGGATATCGAAGAAGTTGGGCACGTAGCGCAGACTTACCAGCCCTGCAAGCGCTCCATCGGTATGGTCGAAAAAATAATCGATGTAAAGCCGGTGGATATAGTCGACCTCCGAGCCGGCCCGATTGCCCAGCACACAGATCGCCGCCAGGAGGACGAATAGCCCCAGATGGCACGCGTAGACCTGGCCACAGCGATGCAACACACGCAGGGTTCCGAGCCCGATGCCGGCCCGCTCGAAGCTGCGTCCGAAGGCCAGCGCCGCCGCAAATCCTGACAGATAAACGAAAATTTCGGCCGCATCGCTGAAGCCGAACCGGGATGGCGTGAGATAGAACGCGTCATTGAACGGCATGTGGTTGATGAAAATGATCAACAGGGCAATGCCGCGGAAGAAGTCCACCTGCAGGATGCGGCCAGGGCGCGGTGTATCTGCGGTGGCAGGCAGAACGTCGTAATTTCCCGTCGCTGCATTCCGCCTTGCTATCTTTGTTGTCATGGCGAATATTTGCTCGATTTTTCAACCTGCGGAATCATGTCATGGGTCCGCCGCGGGCCGGCGCCCGACAGCCCCTTGACGACCGGTCGCTGTGAGGGCCGGGTCTTCAAGACATGATACAAACCGAAGCTTTCAGTAACCTTTCATGATGCGGGCCGCGTGCAGATTCTCCTGATCGAAGATGACGAGACCGTCGCGGATGGACTTTCCCGCAGCCTCGCCGACGCCGGCTACCACGTCACCTTGGCCGACTGTGGCGCCTTTGCCGATAGCACCCTACGCACGCAAACCTACGATCTGGTCATTCTCGACCTGGGCCTGCCCGATGCTGATGGCCGGGAAGTCCTGCGCGAACTGCGTGCACGCAAGTCCATGGTGCCGGTACTCATCCTCACCGCCCGCGACGGTCTCAACGACCGCGTCGATGGCCTCGAACTGGGGGCCGACGACTACATGACCAAGCCCTTCGAATGGCGGGAACTGGAAGCCCGCATCCGCGCCCTGCTGCGCCGCAGCCACGGCGGATTCAGCCAGGACATCACGATTGGCCGCCTGGTGCTGGACCTGCACAACCAGCAGATTCTGGCGGACGGCGAGCTGCTGATCCTGCCCCAACGCGAGTACGGCGTCCTGGAAGCACTCCTGCTGCAGTCAGGACGCGTGGTCTCCAAGGAACGCATCGCCCAACGCCTGGCCGTGCGCAGCGAAGAACTGGCCGACAACGCCATCGAGGTCTATGTGCACCGGGTGCGCAAGCGCCTGGAGGGTCTTGGCCTGCGGATCAGAACCTTGCGCGGCCTGGGCTATTTGCTGGAAGCGGACGGTGAGTAGGCCGCAAAGCCTCCGCTATCAACTGCTGCTGCGACTGGCCCTGCCGCTGGCGCTGATCGTCTGCCTGGACGCGGCGCTGTCCTATTTCGTCGCCTTGCATTACGCCGACCAGGCCTACGACCGCTGGCTGCTGGATTCGGCCCGCTCTCTGGCCCAGCAGGTAAAGACCAAGAAGGACAAGGTTACCTTCGACCTGCCGCCCATCGCTGTCGAGGTCTTTCGCTGGGACGACGTGGACAAGACCTTCTTCAAGGTCGAATCCACCACCAGCGGTTTCATGGCCGGTGACAAGGCCTTGCCCAGCCCGGACATCGCGGCCCTGGAAAAGGAACGGCCTTACTTCTCCGACGTCCAGATCCAAGGCAAGCCGGTCCGGGCCGTCTCCGTGCTGACCGCGCCCACCACGAGCGCGGAGGACGTGCTGGTCTCGGTGGCTGAGACGCTGAACAAGCGGCGCGGGATGATGGGCGAGATCCTGCTGGCGGTCTTGCTACCGCAGGTGCTGCTGCTTCTGATCAGCGGCCTGCATATCTGGACCGGAATCAACCGCGGCCTGCGGCCCCTGCGCGATCTTGCCCGCGCTATCGCGCGCCGTTCCGGCCGGCAATTGGAGCCCATTGCGGATTCCGGCGTCCCGCTGGAAGTGCGCGCCCTCACCGATACCATCAATGCCCTGCTGCAGAAACTGGCTGGTGCAATGGCGGCCCAGCAGCGTTTCGTCGAAAATGCCGCGCACCAGCTGAGAACCCCCCTGGCCGGGCTCAAAATCCAGGCAGAGCGGGCGCTCAGGGCCAACGACAGAGAGTCCTTGCAACCGGCCCTGACCTACATCAAGTCCTCCGCCGACCAGGTCTCCCACCTGAGTACCCAATTGCTGGTGCTGGCACGGTCGGAGTCGGTGCAGCAGGGCCCTCGTCATTTCAAGGCCCTGGACCTGACCCGCATCGCCCGCGATTGCTGCATGGAATGGGTTCCCAAAGCCCTGGAAAGAGACATGGATCTTGCATTCGAAGCGCCCGAGGTAGCTGTCAGCGTTGCGGGCAACACAACGCTGTTACGTGAACTGCTCGGCAATCTGCTGGACAACGCCATCCGCTACGGAAAACTCGGCGGACACATTGTCGTGAGCGTGAACAGCGAGCCCGCTGCCTGCCTCAAGGTGGAGGACGACGGCCCGGGCATCTCGGAGCAGGAATCGAGCAGAGTGTTCGAACGCTTCTACCGTATTCCGGGCACCCCCGGTAAAGGCTGCGGCCTGGGGCTGGCCATCGTTCATGAAATAGCCGACCTGCATGGGGCGGATGTCAGGATCTCGGCGGCGGAACGGCCGCCCGGCGGCACCTGCGTCCAGGTATTTTTCCCTGAGCTTCTCGCCCCGCTGTAGCGCAAGTCACAAGGCGGCCGGATCAGACCTCGCATCCCGCCCGGACCGCATGGCCGGCAGTCCTCAAGGAAACCTCACGCCAGACCGAGGCATGGGACAACCGCACGGCTTCTGAAGGAGCGTGCGCTCCCTTCCAGACGGAAGCGCGACGCTGCTTCCTGCAGGGTGTTCACCACTTCCTTCAGGGACTCCGTGGCGGCGGCGGATTCTTCCACCAGTGCGGCGTTCTGCTGCGTGATGCCGTCCAGTTGCATCACCGCCTCGTTGATCTGGTGCAGGCTCTGATTCTGGGAGTTCGAGGAATTCGCCAGCTCCGACATGATGCCAGTCACCTCGTTGACCGAGGTTACGATATCCTGCATGGTGTTCCCGGCATCCATCACCAGCTTGGCGCCGGTTTCGGCCTTGCCAACGGAGTCGCTGATCAGCGCCTTGATTTCCCGCGCCGCTGCCGAGGAACGCTGCGCCAGGTTGCGCACTTCGCCAGCCACCACGGCGAAACCGCGGCCCTGCTCTCCGGCCCGCGCCGCTTCCACCGCGGCGTTCAAGGCCAGGATATTGGTCTGAAAGGCAATGCCGTCTATGACGCCGATGATGTCGACCACCTTCCTGGAGCTTTCATGGATGGCATGCATGGTCTTGACCACCTCCTGCACCACGTCGCCACCCTTGGCCGCCACCGCCGATGCGGCTACCGCCATGTCATTGGCGCGCCGCGCATTGCCCGTGTTGTGTTCCTCGGCAGCGGCGACCTCCTCCATGCTCGCCGCGGTTTCCTCCAGGGTGGAAGCCTGTTCCGACGTGCGGTGGGCCAGGTCCATATTGCCCTTCACGATCTCTTCGGTCGCGGTATTGGCGGTAGCCGCCGCATCCTGGATCGTTCCGAGGATCTCCGCCAGGTTGTCCAGGGCCGTGTTCATGTCTTCGCGCAGGCGCGCGAATGCGCCGGGGTAATGGCCTTGCACGCGCAGCGTCAGGTCGCCCCGAGCCAGGGCAGACAATACCCTGGACGCCTCTTCATTGGGGCCGATGATGGCATCCAGTGTCGCGTTCACCCCCTCGACGATACGCCGGAAATCCCCCTGGTGGCGCGTCGAGTCCACCCGGGTCGTGAGTATGCCCTGAGAGGCATCGCCCGACAGGCTTACGGTGTCGCTGATCAGCGCGCGGATGTTATCGGTCGCGGTATTCAAGTTGTTTCGCAAGGTATTGAAATCGCCGTGATAATCCTCGGCGATAGGTTCCGGCAGCGCGCCCTGGGCGATGAGTTCGATATGACCCGCCGCCGCCGTGAAGGGTCGCACCACCGCCTCCAGGGTTTGGTTCATGCCGGCGACGATGCGCCGGTAAGCGCCCTGATGGCGGTCAACGTCCGCGCGCACCGAGAGCCGACCTGCCACGGCCGCGCCGGAAAGGGCCAGGGCGTCCCCGATCAGCGCGTTGACGTTGTCGATGGCCTGGTTCAGGTTGCTTCTCAGCCGGTCGAAATCCCCTGGAAACGCGTTTTGAATCTTTTCGGGCAAGTCCCCGCGGGCAATGCCGTCGATGCACTCGGCCGCCTGTGACAACGGGCCGACGATGGCATCCAGGGTCTGGTTCATGCCCTGCAGGATCTTGCGGTAATCCCCCTGCAACTTGCTGTCATCAGCCCTGAAGCTCAGGTTTCCCCGCGCCGCGCCTTCCGAAAGCTGCAAGGCGCTGCTGACCAGCAGGCCGATGTTTTCCTGCATCTGGCGCAGGGCGTTCATCAGCCCGTGCGGGTCATCGCTGGGCGGAATGATGCCGGAAAAATCACCGCGTCCGATGCGCCCCGCAATGATCACGCCCAGGTTGATCTCTTTCAGCTTGCCGCCGAAATAGCGCGCCAGCCACACGCCGTGGCTGCAACCGACCGCCGTGGCCAAAGCCAGCACGCTCGCGAGAAGGATGTAGGTGGAATCGATGCGCCCGTTGGCGTAAGCCTCGCTTTCCGCATTGTGCGCATTGGCCATCTCCACCACCTGATCCACCTCCGCGCGGTGCTGCTGATAGGCGCGCGACATGGCATCCAGCGCTTGGCTGGCAGCAGCCCGGTCGCCGCGCAGAATAGCCGGAATGTAGCGGTCAAAGGCGGCGAGATAATAATCCTCCACCGCACGGTGGCTCGCCTCCAGAAAGTGCTGGCGGGTCGCGGCGTCAAGTTCCTGACCTTCCCAGTAGCGGTGGCGTTCCTGGTACTCCGTCTGCAGATGTTTGAGCCGCTCGACCAGGGCCTGACGCTCCTCGGCCGATGCCGCCCGTTCGATCTGCAAGGCCACCAGGTAGGACTCGATGATGTACTCCGGCGGAGGCAGGATGTCAGCGATCAGGTCCTTGCCTTGCACCACCCGCTGGTACACCGGGCCGTTGACCTGTAGTTCGCGTAGCGCCCCCATCGACAGATAACCGTAGATTGCGAATCCGGCCAGGAAAATCGCGATCAGAAGGGAAAAGTGAAACCCGACCCGAAACTGGCGTCCGTTTGCCTGCTCCTGCACACTCATGGCTGATATCTCCTGCTTCCTCAATTGAAGACGCGAACAGAGGCCGGCAGCCAACCCCAGGCGCGACGAGGTTATTATAGTTGCCAGTCTGGAAACGCATAGAAGATCGAGGCCATGGGTGCGAGAGGGATGAACAAGCGCAAGCCGATCGGGAATCCTATTTTCCGCACACGGCGGTCGCACCGAGTCTATAGGTTTTGGTGCGCAAGTTTACGCCGCCGTAATCCTTGACACCCGTGGGCAGCCTGCCCTGATCGTGCAACATGCTTGCCGCCCGTATCAAGGCGTTGAAATCAAATTCTCGCGCGAGGATATCGGGCGTGATCTCCAATGTTGCCTCCTCCTGCACATAGGAACATCCCGGAATATTTCCATGCTTGTCCACCTGGCCCAACAACAGGTGATCCCCCCCTGCTCCAAAGGCGCTGGTAATTCCCCAGACCCTGAACGAGCCGCGGGTTTCGTTGGGGGATAGTCGCCACGAACTGACCGCCCCTTTGCTGACGGCGGCACCGGGGATCGAGCGCACCCATGACGTTACCAGGTCGGCATCGAGCTTCCCGAATACGATATCCCGGACTCCGGGTTGGGCGCTCTCGATCGAACCTTGCATGAGGTCAAAGTCCGTAACGGGCTTCTTGATCGTGGACGGGGCCAGTATGTCGAGGGCTGAAGCGGCTCTAAGGCGCCATTCCTTTTGCGCCACGATAGAGCCGTCTGCTGCGCCGACCCTTACTGCCACCGGGTAATTCTCGGCTGTCGCGAGACTCAGAAAATGGCTGCCGGTGAGTTCGATTTCCCCACTTCTGCGGGTGAGATTCCCGCCGGTGGACAAATCCATGATTTCGCCGCTGGCGCTGGCGTAGGATTTACCCCATTCATATTTCAAGTCCTTGTTGAGTTTGACGAGCACGAGGTCCAGTTGGCGCGTAGCCGTGTTCAGGGCCTTGCCGTAAGCAAGCACGCTGCCGTCAGGGAGGCTGGAATGGGAGACATTGACCCCGTCAAAGATGACCGGAGTCCCGACCAGCGCCCCGGTCTTCGCATCGAGCTTCCCGATAAAGGACCAGAGTTTGGCCGGGTTCGCCCCGGCGGCACTGTCCAGGAGGCTCATGGAGAACGAATAATAGAGCGTGCCCCCGACCTGCGTGACTAAGGGGAACACCTTGTCCGATGAGGGCTTGAGGCCACCCAGATCCGTGCCGAGCACGCGGCTCCAGTCCAATGCCCCGGTCTCGGCATTGACCTTGGCGACGGCCACGTCGCCGCCGGCAACGTCGGGACCGCCACGCCAGTTGGAATTCAGCGAACCGGTAATGACATAGCCCGAGTGCAGACTGGATGCCGGCGATGCGACCGCTTGCAGGACAAAGTTCCCGTCCATGGCAGTATCCATCGTCTTGGAAAATATCTTCTTGATCGCGCCGGTTTTTGCATTGACGCGCAACTTGCCCCAGGCGAAGGCTTGAGAATTGCGCCTGGCCGGCACCGAGAACATGTGCTGGTACGGCGGCCTGGCATTGGATGGCGCTGTTTCCACGCGCACCGGGGCCTCAAAACGCCTGCCCCAGAGGAAGCGCCCATCGGCGTCAATCTTGGCCAAAAACTCTCTGGAATTGGAGACTCCAGTCAAATGGTAATCGCCCAGGGGTGAGTGACGCACACTGAAGCCGGTAGCATCATGATCGGGTCCGTAAGCTTTCAGCCAAGCCGCCTCGGCGGCGCCGACGGACGCGCAAAACAACATCAGGCGGATAGCGGCCCGCAAGTGGCAGACTGGCCGGTTCATTGAAAATCTCCACATAGGTCACCAGGGCAAGACACTGTTGTGGCCTCGTGCCTAGCCGCGACGTCCGGGCATCAAAGCGCGATCGCGCCGGGAGCCAGAAAAGACAGCACAGTCGCTCTCATCACCGAGAGCGACCGGCAAATAGGGACAGGGGGCACGGAGTGAGTGTCGCAAACGCCGCGAGAGCGTCCCGCTCCCCCGCCCCTCAACCCCATCCTGTGGCGTATCAGGCCACTGGGGCGGTTTTCCTACGACCCAGAATACCCAGCCCGGCGAGGGCGCTGCTCAGCAACCAAACGGCAGCCGGAACCGGAACCGGAGCGGGTCCAGGACCACCCGGGCCTGCCGCAACGTCCCCAGCGGCCACGGCCAAGGCAAAGTTGACGGAAAACAGGTTGTCGCCGGATGCGTTGGCGGAACCGTCAAAGTTGCTGAAGAACCACGATGTAAACGGATCAGTGGGCGCTGCAGTACCATACCAATATCCGGCATTTTGCAGGTTCGTGAATGGCCCTGAATTCAGCAGTCCGCCGCCGGGGGCTTCGTTGCCGGACAGGTCGACCGCAGCTTTATTACCCAGAGTGACGTAATACAGGTGGGAGAGCGGGTTGGTCGTGCTTTCGATACGGTATCCGCTGTCGGTAGTACCGTCGTACAACCCACTCGAATTAAAGTCAAACTCCGTGCCGTTCCTGGGTGTTACTTTCGGGAGCGTCCAGCTCGACACGCCGCCGTATTGGGTGCTGTTGAGATAACTGACCCAGGCATTGGCGCCAAACCCGTTCATCGCGCCATTGACGCCGGGAGTGCCGCTACCGGCTCCATTGGGGTCGCTCCAGTCATCGGCCGTATAGACGTGGTTGCCGCTCGGGTCCGAACTGAACTGATCGGGCATGACCGGCGCCCCGGCTATCATGTCCTGGATGATATTGGGATTGGCGTCGTACTGGGTCTTGAACAAATTGCCATTTGCGACCCACGTCAAATTGAGTGCGGTGTCGTAGAAAGCCTCGGTGGTGCTGGCATTGCCGTCGAGATCCCGCGCCTGCAACTCCGCGTTAGCCGCCTGGCTGGACAGGCCGCCGAGCATCGCCGCGGCGGCCGTCAGCGCAATTCGGTTCCGATGATTCAATACGTACATTCTGTTCTCCTATGCTGGTGCATTCTAGTGGGCGCCGCCTGCAGCATCCCTTTGCACGCGGCGCGTTGGCTCTGCAAGTCAGACTTGCGGTCAGTCCTGTCACGGAACGGGCACTACCGGCCTATGACCGGGAGCCCCTGCCAAAACACGGGAGAGGGACGAAATTCTTGGTCTGGATAGGCAGAGATTGGCCGCGTCAAACACAAGCAACCTGCTATTCAAACCAAGCAATTTCATACATCCGGTTACCCCCTCACCCGCCACGAGTAATGAGCACGATTCGGGCCATACGCAAAACTCTGTCGCATATCCCTGAAATCAATAAACTTACTACAGATCAATCCACTAGATCAGATGGAGTAACTGAGTGAAATAACTCAATAAACAGGTTATATAGTGGTACTCACACTCCTTATTTTATCCATTTAACCCAGAGCAACGAGGACCCTACGATTATCAAAACATAACCATCAGAAATACGCCAATACCTTATAATCGGAGAAACAAAAAGCACGCCGAATTGGTCAATAAATAATTGAATTAAATATGTATAACCTTGATATTCTGTTCTTAATACCTTACCTCCCACCCATAAGCAATGTACTCAGCCTGCTGGCGTTACCTCAACCACCAAAGTCCCGGTCACGCAGCGTCTAGCGGCGGCATCTACACAAATTCCTCACTCGTATCGCCTTGCTATGTCGACCGTTGCTTGGACATCGGTGCTTATGCGTTCATGGCATGTCAACGCACCGGATCGCGGGTTGTCCGCACGCACGCATGCCTGCCAGTACGCAGGTGTTGATGCGCTGTTGCTTGTCAGAATGGTGAAATGGGGCTGGCGCAGATTCCGCGTAGGACCGCGTCAGCCTGGAACGGTCGTGCTGCGGCCTTCAGGTCGGCCGAAGGTATAAGGCGGGGAGCTATGAGGCCTGGTCAGCCGCCGGGGTCATTAAGGGGAGGCGCAGCGGCCAAAAATTGCTACGGCGCCCTCAGACAACGAAGGCGCCAGTCTCCAATCACCCGGTAGAGGCGGCGCGCCTCGCCAGGTTCAGGCGAAGGGATGCCGCAAAATGATGGTTTCCACCCGGTCCGGGCCGGTGGACAGGATATCCACCGGCACGCCCAGCAGTTCCTCGATGCGGTGGATGTAGGCCTTGGCGTTGGCGGGAAGCTGATCGTAATCGGTGATGCCGGCGGTGGATTCGCTCCAACCCGGCAGCCATTCCATGACCGGACTGCACCGCGCGTAACGCTCCGCGCCCACCGGCACGGTGTCGGTCTCATGCCCGTCCATTCGGTAGGCGACGCACAAACCGATGGTCTCCAAGCCGTCCAGCACGTCCAGTTTGGTCAAACAGAGGCCGCTCAGGCTGTTGAGCCTGGCTGACTTGCGCATCAACACCGCATCGAACCACCCGCAGCGGCGTGCCCGCCCGGTGGTGGCGCCCACTTCGGCACCCTTGCTGGACAGATGGCGGCCCACGTCATCACTGAGTTCGGTGGGGAAAGGCCCATTGCCGACACGGGTGGAATAGGCCTTGGTGATACCGAGTACATAGTCGAAATCCAGCAGGCCGATGCCGGTACCGCATGCGGCACCGCCCGACGTTGTATTCGACGAGGTGACATAGGGGTAGGTGCCGTGGTCGATATCCAGCATGGCGCCCTGAGCGCCTTCGAACAGCACATTCTTGCCCTCATCCCGATAGGCGTAGAGCATTTCCGCCACGTCGCCGAGCATCGGCTTCACCTGGTCGCCCAGGGCCAGAAGATGGTCCAGGGTTGCCGTGAAATCCACCGGTTCGGCCTGGTAGTACTGCTTCAACACGAAGTTATGGTACTCGAGCAACTCGCGCAGGCGTTCCGCGAAACCATCGGGGTTTAGCAGATCGCCGGCGCGCAGGCCGCGCCGGGCCACCTTGTCCTCGTAGGCTGGGCCAATGCCGCGGCCCGTGGTGCCGATGGCCTTGCTGCCGCGGGCGCGCTCGCGGGCCTGATCCAGCGCCACATGCACGGGGAGTATGAGTGCGCAGGCCTCGCTGATGGTCAAGCGCTCGCGTACCGGAACGCCGGCCGCCTCGAGCACACCGATCTCCTTCATCAAGGCTTCCGGGCAAAGCACCACGCCGTTGCCGATGGCACAACGAACGCCAGAATGCAGAATCCCGGAGGGGATGAGGTGTAACACGGTCTTCTTACCATCGATGACCAGGGTGTGACCTGCGTTGTGGCCGCCCTGGAAGCGCACCACGCTGTCAGCACGCTCCGTGAGCAGGTCCACCAGCTTGCCCTTGCCTTCGTCACCCCACTGACTGCCGATGACAACTACGTTTTTACCCATTCTTGTTGTTCCAAATTTTACGAAAATTTTTTGGGCGCACGCTCAGGCGTCCAGCGCGACCCTGTCCCAGCCACGCGGACCACGTTCGAGGCGGTATCGGCAACCCAGGGCGGCGGCATCGACCCGCTGGCCTTCGAGTTCCTGGATCACCACCTGGCCCTGCGACCTCAGCGCACGCACCGCATCGGCCAAGGCGGGATCGTCCACCGCAGGGGCAAACACCGGCTCCAGCGGTTCATCGGCAACCTGCCCCAGGCGCGCGAGGATCTTCAAATCCGCGCTGAAGCCGGTCGCGGGACGCGCCTTTCCGAAAACCTTCCCGATCTCGTCGTAGCGTCCACCCCTCGCGACCTCGCGGCCGTAGCCTTCCACGAAGGCGGCGAAAACCACCCCGGTCTGATAGTGGTAACCCCGCAGCTCCGCCAAGTCAAAGTGGATGGGCAGGTCGGGAAAAGCCTGCGCCAGACTGGTAGCGATCAGTTCCAGATTGTCCAGGGCGCAATGCACCTCGGGCTCCGCCGCGGCGAGCCTCTGCCGCGCCGCGCTCAGGACCTCGAGCCCCCCATTCAGATCGATGAGGGCGCCGAGCATGTCCGCGCAGCCCTCCGGCACCGACGTGGCGCCGAGAAACTCGTCCAACTCCGGATAGGCCTTGCGCTGCAGGATGTCGAACAGATCCGATTCCTGCTGGCCGTCCAATCCCGCCTGCCGCACCAGGCCGCGATATACGCCCACGTGACCGAGATCCAGGAAAACGCGTTCGATGGCGGCGACATGGAACATCTCCAGCATGAGGCGGATGATCTCCAGATCGCTGGCGGCGCCGTCATGACCGTACAGTTCCGCACCCACCTGCATGGGACTGCGCGAACGCTCCAGATGGTCCGACTGGGTATGCAGCACGGTTCCCAGGTAACACAGGCGCGCCGGCACATCCTGCAGGGCGTTGCGGGCATCGATGCGCGCCACCTGCGGGGTCATGTCGGCGCGCACGCCCAGGAGCCGGCCGGACATCTGATCGATCAGCTTGAAGGTCTGCAGGTCCAAGGCGTGGCCGGTTCCTGTCAGCAGGGATTCGATGTATTCGATGAAGGGCGGGATGACCTGCTGGTAGCCCCATGCGGCGAACATATCCAGCACCTTGCGCCGCAGGACCTCGAGCCGCCGGGCTTCGGCCGGCAAAACTTCCTCGATGCCTTCCGGCAACAACCAACGGTCTTGCGACAACATGTTTACGATCTGAACTATGGGATTAGTGTGACGCGAAAAGGCACCCGGCCGCGAGTAGGCATGAGCCTCGCGCGGACCGGGCGCCATTTTATACGATTCCGCCCGGAAACGGTTCCGAAAAAAAACCGGGGCCGGGCGGAACCTGCTGCGGACTGTTGGCTTACTTGGACTTCTTGAAGTAACGGAAGAACTCGGAATCGGGCTCCAGCACGATGCTGTTGCCATCGCCGCGGAAGACCGCCTTGTAACCGGTCAGGCTGCGGTAGAAGGAGAAGAAATCCTTGTTCTTGCCATAGGCCTGGGCGTAGATCTCCGACGCGGCCGCATCACCTTCGCCGCGCTTCAGTTCCGCATCGCGGTACGCGTCACCGAGAATGACCTCACGCTGCCGGTCGGCGTCGGCACGAATGCGCTCCGCCATTTCTGCGCCGCGCGAGCGGAACTCGCGAGCAACACGGGCGCGCTCGGCTTCCATGCGGCGATAAACCGAGGAACTCACTTCGCTGGGCAGGTCCACGCGCATCACGCGAATATCGAGGATCTCGATACCCATCTCATCCGCCCCCGGGTTGGCGGACTTGATCAGAACATCATGAATGCGGCCGCGTTCGGAGGAAACCAGTTCGCGGATGGTGCGCTTGCTGAATTCGCCGCGCATGGCATCCTTGACGATCTGGTCGAGGCGAATGTTGGCCTGGATGATGTCACCGGCCACCGACGTGTAGTACTTGGACACGTCCTTGATGCGCCATTTGGCGAAGGAATCGACGATGACGTTCTTTTTCTCCGAGGTCAGGAAGCGCTCGGGCTTCGATTCCAGGGTCAGGATGCGCGCGTCGAACTTCTTGACGTTGTTGATGAGCGGCAGCTTGAAATACAGGCCGGGGGTATAGTCGGTCTCCACGATCTCGCCCAGTCTGAACTTGATCGCCTTTTGCGACTCACCCACCGTGAACATCGACATGGATGCAAACGCGAGCAGAACCAGCAGCGCAATGATGGATTTGTTCATGGTCATTATTGTCCCCTCCCCTCACGGCCCCGCGTCACCGCAGCCCGCGCGCCACTTCTAGCCGAGGTATCCAGTCCCTCCACGGCAGCCGTCTCGGTGTCTGATCCACGCACGGCGTCAGTCAGGGCCGGTAGTTTTTGCATCTTGTCCAATGGCAGATAAAACAGGCTGTTGCCGCTCTTCACGTCCAGCATCAAGGTATTGGACTTCTCCAGGACCGATTCGATGGTATCGATGTAGAGTCGCTCGCGCGTAACCTCGGGCGCCTTTTCGTACTCGCCCAACAATTGCTTGAAGCGGCCGGCCTCGCCCTGGGCCTTGGCGATCAATTTAAGCCGGTAGGCTTCGGCCTCCTCCAGAAGTCGCGCCGCCGCGCCACGCGCCTTCGGCACCACTTCGTTGGCATAAGCCTCGGCTTCGTTCTTCAGGCGCTGTTCGTCCTCGCGTGCCTTGATGGCGTCCTCGAAGGCGCTCTGTACTTCTTCGGGCGGCTGGGCGTCGACGAAGTTCACCGTGGTGACGCGGATGCCGGCCTTGTAGCCGTCCAGAATGGCCTGGATTTCCTCCTTGATTTCCTCGGCGATGCCGCCACGGCCCTCGGTGAGCACGAAATCCATGCTGCTCTTGCCGATGATGCCGCGTTCGGCGCTCTCGGTAACTTGCTTAAGGGTCACGTCGGGATCGAGCACGTTGAACAGGTAGTTCTTCGCATCCTTGATCTGGTACTGCACGGCCAGCCGGATGTCGACAATGTTTTCGTCCTGGGTCAGCATCAGGGCTTCCTTGGGCACCGATCCCATGGACTGCTGGCGTCCACCGGAGCGGTAGCCCACCTCGATGAAGCGCTGCTGCTCCACATTGACGATGGTCACGCTTTCGATCGGCGCGGGCAGATGCCAATGCGGGCCCGGCAAAGTGGTTTCGGCATACTTGCCGAAACGCGTCACGACGCCGCGGTTGCCTTCGTCCACGATATAGATACCCGTTAAGGCCCAGATGGCGAGAGGCACCGCCGCAAGCACTGCGGCAGTCTTCACGGGATCCCGCGGTTCTCTTCCGCCGCCACCGCCGAAGAACTTGCCGATCTTTTCCTGTAGGGCTCGCATGACCTCGTCCAGATCCGGCGGCGCATCTTGCGGGTCCCGCCCGCTCCAGGGGTCTTTCTTGTTACTGCCCGGTTCGTTCCAGGACATGTTGTGACTCCTTCGCTATTTCGTTTTTGTTGGCACTCGGTTGAACGCCTACTTTAAATGACAATCCTGTAACGGAAATTATCCAGGAAAACATCAGCTCATTCAAAAAACCGGAAGAGCCGCTTCAATCGGCCAGCATGGCGCGGACAGCCTCGCTCTCGTCAGGCTGTGATTGCCGCTGGCTTTCGACAGGCAGCAACGCCGCATCCCGCCTCGATATTTCCACTTCCAGGGTCCACCCATCCTCGCCTGGCTCATCCCGCAAAACCCGGGCCACGGTGTAAAGGCGCGCCCGCAACGCTCCCTGGTCGGCCCTCAATCTGAGTTCCATCCGCAGCGGCGCGCCGGAAAAGCGTTCGGCCAACGCCTGGTCCAGCAGTTCCAGGCCCAGCCCTTCACGGGCGGACAGCCAGATGCGGTCGACTGCGCCCGATTCGTCCCGCTCGAAGCGCGGCTCGGGCTCCTCCTTGAGGTCGATCTTGTTGAACAGCTTGATCTGCGGAACATCGGAAGCGCCGATCTGGTCCAGCACCTCATCGACCTCGGCGATGGTGTCCTCCATGCGCTCGTCGTTGACGTCAATGACATGCAGCAGCAGGTCCGCATCGCTGGCTTCGCTCAGGGTGGAGCGGAAGGCCGCGACCAATTCATGGGGCAGATGCCGGATGAAGCCCACGGTATCCGCCAGGATGATCACCTGCCGGTTGTCCAATTGGTGCCGGCGCAAGGTCGGATCCAGGGTCGCGAACAACTGGTCGGCCGCATAGACCTCGGCGCGGGTCAGGCAGTTGAACAGGGTCGACTTGCCGGCATTGGTATAGCCGACCAGGGCGATCACAGGTACTTCCGCCCGGCGTCTGGCATTGCGCCCCTGATTGCGCTGCTGCGCCACTTTCTCCAGCCGCTTCTGGATGACCTTGATCCGGTGGCCAAGCAGGCGCTTGTCCGTCTCCAGCTGGGTCTCGCCGGGACCACGCAGTCCGATGCCGCCCTTCTGCCGCTCCAGGTGGGTCCAGCCTCTAACTAATCGGGTGGAGAGATGACGCAACTGCGCCAGTTCCACCTGCAGTTTGCCCTCGAAGGACTGCGCCCGCTGGGCGAAGATGTCCAAAATCAAGCCGGTGCGGTCCACGACCCGGACATTGAGCGCCTTCTCCAGATTGCGCTCCTGGCTCGGGGAGAGCATATGGTTGAACAGAACCAGTTCAGCACCCGTTGCGGCCACGGTCAGAGCCAATTCCTCCAACTTGCCGCTGCCTATGAAGTAGCGTGCGTCGGGGATCTGCCGCTTGCCAGTCACTACGCCGACTGTTTCCGCTCCGGCGGATCGGGCCAGTTCCTTGAGTTCCAGCAAGTCTTCCCCATCGCCCCGGGTTTCCAGGTGAACCAGGACGGCGCGTTCGCCGGTTTGCGGCCTGTCAAACAAGGGGGTGGCGCCCCTTGGCGCGACGGCTCCTCAGCGTGCTACTGCATGCTAACGCGCCAAGCGGGACAAACACTTTGCGGATCGGCTCGAAGCTGGTCATGGCACGGGCGGGGACTGCCGCGTAAGCGGACCTGCCATTCCCGCGCGATGACCCGAACGGCGGATGGATGCGGGTTGGACGGATGGGGCTATTCCTCGCCCTCGGCGCCTTCAGACATGTGAGGTACCCTCACCTGCCGCGCGGGGACGATGGTGGAGATGGCATGCTTATAAACCATCTGGCTGACGGTGTTCTTCAGCATGATCACGTACTGGTCGAAAGAATCGATCTTTCCCTGCAGCTTGATGCCATTCACGAGATAAATGGAAACCGGCACGTGTTCTTTTCTTAACGCATTCAAAAATGGATCTTGCAAGTTTTGCCCTTTTGACATCCTCTTTCTCCTTATTCTTATTGCGCCGGCTCCCATGGCCAGCGAATCCAAATCAAATTAGAACAGATAATACCGCAATCCGCCACTTGCTCTCGGGCCGGACTCAGGCTCTGAATAAAAAACAGTTTTTCGCGATAGAGGCCTTACAGGGCGCGTATTCAATCCACTCCTTGGGTTCCTTTTTCGATGAATTCTATCTTGTATCCGTCCGGATCCTCCACAAAGGCAATCACCGTCCTGCCATGCTTCATGGGACCGGCTTCACGCACCACCTTTCCCCCGAGTTGCCTCACCTTTTCGCAGGCCGCCTGCGCATTCTCGACCTCGACGGCGATATGGCCAAAACCACTACCCAGGTCGTAATGGTCCGTGTCCCAATTATGGGTCAATTCCAACACCGTGCCTTCCCTTTCGCCCTGATACCCCACAAAAGCCAAGGTAAAGGAACCCTCCGGATAATCCTCACGACGCAAAAGGCGCATACCGAGCACATCGGTATAAAACGCAATGGAACGATCCAGATTTCCCACGCGTAGCATTGTATGCAAAATTCTCATTTATCGAACCATCCCGCCGGCGTTAATCCGCGCTTCCTTCAAGTGCGAAAGGATATCTTGAGTCTTCCGGGCCGTCACGCTGCCAGGGACTCGGCCACCACGCCGGCGATACGCTGGGCCAGGTTTTCCACCTGCGACGCGTCACGTCCCTCCACCATGACCCGGATCAGGGGTTCGGTGCCGGAAGGCCGCAGCAGCACCCGTCCCGATTGCCCCAGTTCCCGCTCCACCTCCTCCTTGACCTGCTGCACCGCCGGTATGCTTTCCAGCTTGACGCGCTCCTTGATCTTCACATTGATGAGGGTCTGTGGATATTTCTCCATACCCTGCTTCAATTCGTGCAACGTCTGCCCGGTTCGCCACATCTCGGCGAGCACCTGAAGGGCCGAGACGATGCCGTCACCGGTGCTGGTGCGATCGCGGCAGATGATATGGCCAGAACCCTCGCCTCCCAGAAGACTGTCGTTCTGCAGCATTAGTTCCATCACATAGCGGTCGCCCACCGCGGCGCGTAGAAAACCGACGCCCAGGCGCTGCAATGCATGCTCCATGCCCAGGTTGGTCATCAGCGTTCCGACCACGGGGCCGCGCAGACCGGACGTCTCCAGGCGTGAGCGGGCGATGATGTACAGCAGTTCATCGCCGTCCACGATCTCGCCGCGATGATCGACCATGATGAGCCGGTCACCATCGCCATCCAGGGCGATACCGTAATCCGCCTTCATGTCCAGAACCGCCTGCACCAGACGCGCGGGCTTGGTGGCCCCCACACCGTCATTGATGTTCAGGCCGTCGGGATGGGTGCCGATACGGGTGACGCTGGCGCCGATCTCCTCGAACACCGGCGGCGCCACGTGGTACGTGGAACCGTGCGCGCAATCCACGATGATGCGCGTGCCGCTGAAATCCATGCGCGAGGGAATTGTACCCTTGCAAAACTCAATGTACCGCCCGGCAGCGTCACCAATACGCGAAGCCTTGCCGATGTGGGCGGAATCCACCGTCGTCATGGGCATGTCCAATTGCGCTTCGATGCGGGCTTCGATGTCATCCGGCAGCTTCATGCCGTCGGAGCCGAAAAACTTCACGCCGTTATCGTAATGGGGATTGTGGGAAGCGCTGATCACGATCCCGGCCTGGGCCCGGAACGTCCGCGTGAGATAGGCCACGGCCGGGGTCGGCATGGGACCCAGCAACTGGCAGTTGACACCGGCGGCGGCCAGTCCGGCCTCCAGTGCCGCCTCGAACATGTAGCCGGAAATCCGGGTATCTTTTCCGATCAGCACGTTCGGTTCCGGATCGCCTTTAGCGAACACGCAGCCTGCGGCCCAACCCAGCTTCAGCATGAAATCGGGCGTGATGGGGTATTCGCCCACTGTTCCCCGGATTCCGTCGGTACCAAAATAGCTTTTCGTCACGCCCTGTCTCCTAAATATGACGGCCGCTCGCCGCCGGCTTTCCAGGCCCCGTATTTTAGCCCATACGGCCGGTCTGAACCGTCGGCCTTGGCGCCGCCAGCGATGCCCTCCAAAAAAACAAGCCCCCCGCGCCCTCATGGGACGCGGGGGGCTGTCCGTCACCGACCCTTAGTGCTGGGTGGCGGGCTTGCCGATGCCGGCCGTATCCACGGAATTATCCTTTGCGCTGGAGCCGCTCGGCCCATTGCTGCTCGGCGGCGGGGTGTCTTCCCAACTCTGCGGGGCACGCGGCACCTTGCCTTCCATGATGTCATCGATCTGGAAATGATCGATGGTTTCGTACTTCATCAGGGCTTCCGCCATGATGTGCATCTTCTCCATGTTTTCCTTGAGGATACGCTCCGAACGCTCGTAGTTGCGGTCGATCACCGAGCGGATTTCCTCATCGATCAAGTGAGCGGTCTCTTCGGACACCGATTTGTGCTTGGTCACGGAGCGGCCCAGGAACACCTCACCTTCCTCCTCGCTGTAGGCCAGAGGACCGAGGCGCTCGGACAGGCCCCAACGGGTCACCATGCTGCGCGCCAGGTTGGTGGCACGCTCGATGTCGTTGGATGCGCCAGTGGTGACGCGTTCCTTGCCAAAGATCAGTTCTTCCGCGATCCGGCCTCCGAACAGGCTGGAGATCTGACTCTCCAGTTTCTGCTTGCTCGCGCTGTACTGGTCGCGCTCCGGCAGGAACATGGTGATGCCCAGAGCCCGCCCACGCGGCATGATGCTGACCTTATAGACCGGATCGTGCTCCGGCACCAGTCGGCCGACGATGGCATGTCCCGCCTCGTGGTAGGCCGTGAGCTTCTTCTCTTCCTCGCTCATGACCATGGAGCGGCGCTCCGCGCCCATCAGGATCTTGTCCTTGGCCTTCTCGAAGTCTTCCATTTCCACGGTGCGCTTGTTCTTGCGCGCCGCGAACAGGGCCGCCTCGTTGACCAGATTGGCCAGGTCGGCACCGCTGAACCCGGGCGTACCGCGGGCCAGGTACTTGACTTCCACGTCGTCCGCCACCGGGACCCGCTTGACGTGTACCTTGAGGATCTGCTCGCGGCCACGCACGTCAGGCAGGCCCACCACCACCTGGCGGTCGAAGCGGCCTGGACGCAGGAGCGCCGGGTCGAGCACATCAGGGCGGTTGGTGGCGGCTATGACGATGATGCCTTCATTGCCTTCGAAGCCATCCATTTCCACCAGCAACTGATTCAGGGTCTGCTCGCGCTCGTCGTGACCGCCGCCGAGACCGGCGCCGCGGTGACGGCCCACGGCATCTATTTCATCGATGAAGATGATGCAGGGCGCGTGTTTCTTGGCCTGCTCGAACATGTCGCGCACACGGGAAGCGCCCACACCCACGAACATTTCCACGAAGTCCGAACCGGAAATGGTGAAGAAAGGCACTTTCGCTTCGCCGGCGATGGCGCGCGCCAGCAAGGTCTTGCCCGTTCCGGGCGGACCCACCATCAGGGCACCACGGGGAATCTTGCCGCCCAGCTTCTGGAATTTGCTGGGATCCTTGAGGAAGTCGACCATTTCGGACACGTCCTCCTTGGCTTCTTCCACGCCGGCAACGTCGGCGAAGGTGACCTTGACCTGGTCTTCCTCCAGCAAACGGGCCTTGCTCTTGCCGAAGGACATGGCCCCTCGACCGCCCCCACCGCCCTGCATCTGTCGCATGAAGAAAATCCACACGGCAATCAGCAGCAACATCGGGAACCAGGATATGAAGATCTGCATCAGCAGCGACTGCTGTTCAGGCGGCTGCGCCTTGATCTCCACGTGGTTCTTCAACAGATCATCGACCAGATGGGGATCGGCCGGACTGTAGGTGGTGAATTTCTCGCCGGTGCCCATCATGCCCTTGATCACCTGGCCGTCGATGGTCACCTGCTTGATCTGACCTTCATTCACCGCCGAGATGAACTGGGAATAGGACATGGACGAATCCATGGACTTGCGGGAGCCGAAATTGTTGAAAACGGACATCAGCACGACGGCGATGACCACCCACAAGATGATGTTCTTAAGCATATCGTTCACTACACGCTCCCTTTTCGGACAAACGTCCGATCAAACACATCAGGAATACTATCAGGATACGTTCCAGCCGTCACAGTCTTGTATACGCTTTTGCAGCGAGTTTATCCCGATCCGGAACCAGTTCGTGACGTTTATATGACTAAAGCCCTGGAGATTTGTTCCGGGAAAGCAAAATTAACTGCCGCGACGATTCTTGGCGACCAGGTAGACCTCGCGGCTGCGGTCCCGGGAGGCTTTGGGCTTGCGGGTCACCAGTTGCGCGAAATACCGGCGCGCCTCGCGCTGGTACTCGTCAAAACCGGCGCCCATGAAGAGTTTAACGACGAAGGTGCCGCCCGGCTTTAGGATTTTCGCAGCCATATCCAGCGCCAGCTCCGCCAGGTACATGGCGCGAGGCTGGTCCACCGCGCGGGTTCCGCTCATGTTCGGCGCCATATCAGACAGCACTAGGTCCACGGCGCGACCCGCCAGGACAGACAGCAATTCATCCAACACCGCTTGCTCCTGGAAATCCCCCTGAATGAAGGTCACCCCGGGCAACGGTTCCACTGTCAGCAGGTCCAGGGCTATAATCGCACCGCTTTTTCCGACGCGCTCGGCCGCGTACTGCGACCACCCCCCCGGTGCCGCGCCCAGGTCCACGATCGTCATGCCGGGTTTCAAAATGCGGTCACGCGTCTGAATTTCCTCCAGCTTGAACACGGCCCTTGAACGGTAGCCCCGCTCCTGCGCCAGCTTGACGTATTCATCGGAAAAATGTTCGGCCAGCCACCTGTGACTGCTGCTGCTACGCGCCATGCTTTCAGCCTACCCGCATCATTAGAGGAGACACCACTCTTGAAATCAGAACAGAAAAAACAACTGCGCGCCAGGGCGCACGCCCTGAAGCCGGTGGTCATTACCGGTCAGGCCGGACTGACCCCGGCCGTATTGAGCGAGATCAACCTGGCCCTGGAGCACCACGAGCTGATCAAGGTGCGCATCAACGCGGACGACCGCGAGATGAGGAAGGAAATGGCGCAGCAAATCTGCAGTGACCTGGGCGCCGACCTGGTGCAGTCCATCGGGCACATTGTCACCCTGTACCGCAAGCGGCCAGAGCAGAAGAGCTAGATATACTTGACCGAGCGGATTTCGTACTCCCGCACGCCGCCCGGCGCCTGCACCGTCGCCACGTCATCCTCGCGCTTGCCGATCAGGGCCCGCGCGATGGGCGATGTGATAGAAATGCGCCCTTCCTTGATGTCCGCCTCGTCCTCGCCCACGATCTGGTAGGTGACCACCTGCTCGTTGTCCAGATCCTCCAGTTCGACTGTCGCCCCGAACACCACTTTGCCATCGGTATTGAGCTGGGTCACATCGATGATCTGGCAGTTGGCCAGCTTCGATTCGATCTCCTTGATGCGGCCCTCGGCGAATCCCTGCTGCTCGCGGGCGGCGTGGTACTCGGCGTTCTCCTTGAGGTCGCCGTGAGCCCGCGCCTCGGCGATGGCCTGGATGATGCGCGGGCGCACCACGGACTTCAAATGGCTCAGTTCCTCGCGGAGTTTCTCCGCGCCCCGGACAGTAATTGGCACTTTATTCATGAATGTTCCATCTTGATCTTCATGGAGCCGCGACGCCCAGCACCTGCGGCGGAGTGAAGCGGCGAAAAACTACCAGTTTCGGTGCAGGTCCTGCAGGCGGTTGACTCCACCCGCGTCCAGTTCCCGCAAGGCGTGGCAGGTAGCCCGCGCGCCGGACAGGGTGGTGGTGTACGTCACCTGATGCTGCAGTGCCTGACGCCGTATCGTGAAGGAGTCGGCGATGGCCTTCTTGCCCTCAGTGGTGTTGATGATGAACTGGACTTCGCCGTTCTTGATCATGTCCACGATGTGGGGCCGCCCCTCGTTCACCTTGAACACCACGGCGCACTGGATGCCGGCATCGTTCAGCACCTTGGCGGTGCCACGGGTGGCCACCAGTTGGAAGCCGTATTCCGCAAGGTCCTTGGCGATCGGCACTATCTTGGGCTTGTCGGCGTCGCGGATGCTGATGAACACCACTCCCGCGTTGGCCAATTTCACGCTGGCGGCGCGCTGCGCCTTGGCGTAGGCCTCGCCGAACGAAGCACCCACGCCCATCACCTCGCCGGTTGACTTCATCTCAGGCCCCAGCAAGGGATCCACCCCCGGGAACTTGATGAAGGGGAACACCGCCTCCTTGACCGAATAGTACTCCGGAATGCGCTCCTCCCCAATGCCCTGAGACGCCAGGGTCTTGCCCACCATGCAGCGCGCCGCCACCTTGGCCAGGGGATATCCGGTGGCTTTGGAGACGAAAGGCACGGTGCGCGAAGCCCTGGGGTTGACCTCCAGGATGAAGATTGCCTCCCCCTGGATGGCGAACTGGGTGTTCATCAGACCCACCACACCCAAGGCCTCGGCCAGCAGCTTGACCTGCTCGCGGATGCGCGTCTGGATGGCATCGGACAGGTCGTAGGGCGGAATGGAGCAGGCCGAGTCGCCGGAATGCACGCCCGCCTGCTCAATGTGCTGCATCAGCCCGCCGATGAGGACCTGCTCACCGTCGCATAACGCGTCCACATCCATCTCGATGGCATCGTCGAGGAAGCGGTCCAGCAGGACCGGCGACTCGTTGGAGACGCTCACCGCCTCGCGCATGTAGCGCATCAGGTCGTCGTCGTTGAACACGATCTCCATGGCGCGCCCGCCCAGCACGTAGGAAGGCCTTACCACCAGCGGATAGCCGATCTGATGGGCGGCGATCACCGCCTCTTCCAGGGAGCGCGCCGTGCGGTTGGGCGGCTGTTTGAGGTTCAGGCGGTCCACCAGTTTCTGGAAGCGCTCGCGATCCTCCGCCAGGTCGATCGAATCGGGCGACGTGCCGATGATCGGCGCCCCGGCCGCCTCCAGGGCGCGGGCCAGCTTGAGCGGGGTCTGCCCGCCGTACTGGACGATGATGCCGGTCGGCTTCTCCAGATGAACGATCTCCAGCACGTCCTCCAGGGTGAGCGGCTCGAAGTAGAGACGGTCGGAGGTATCGAAGTCGGTGGACACCGTCTCCGGATTGCAGTTGATCATGATGGTTTCGTAACCATCCTCGCGCAGGGCCATGGCCGCGTGCACGCAGCAATAGTCGAACTCGATGCCCTGGCCGATGCGGTTGGGACCGCCGCCCAGCACAATGATCTTCTCCCGCTCCGAGGGCGCCGCTTCGCATTCCTCCTCGTAGGTGGAATACAGATAAGCGGTGGCGGAGGCGAATTCGGCGGCGCAGGAATCGATGCGCTTGAACACCGGCCGGATGCCGTATTTGTGGCGGGTGGCGCGCACCTCCGCCTCGCCGCTGTCCAGCAGGCGCGCCAGACGCGAGTCGGAAAAGCCCTTGCGCTTGAGGCTGTAGAGTTCGCTTTCCGACAAGGTCGCCAGGGTACGCCTGGCCAGGCCCTGTTCCTCCACGATCAGGTCCTCGATCTGCGCCAGGAACCAGGGATCGATGGCGGTGGTTTCGAACACCTCGTCCAGGCTCCAGCCGGCGCGGAAGGCATCCGCCACGTAATAGATACGTTCGGGGCCGGGATGGCGCAGTTCACGCCGCAGAATCTCCATCGCGTCCTCGGACTGAATGTCGATCTTGGGGCTCAAGCCGTCGACGCCGGTTTCGAGACTGCGCAGCGCCTTCTGCAACGACTCCTGGAAGGTACGGCCAATGGCCATCGCCTCCCCCACGGATTTCATCTGGGTGGTGAGCCGGTCGTCCGCCTGGGGAAACTTCTCGAAGGCGAAGCGCGGCACCTTGGTCACGACGTAGTCGATGCTGGGCTCGAAGGAGGCGGGCGTCGCGCCGCCGGTGATCTCGTTGCGCAACTCGTCCAGGGTGTAGCCCACCGCCAGCTTGGCGGCCACCTTGGCGATGGGGAAACCCGTGGCCTTGGAGGCCAGCGCCGAGGAGCGGCTGACCCGGGGGTTCATCTCGATGACGATCAAACGCCCATCCGCGGGATTCACGGCGAACTGCACGTTGGAGCCACCGGTGTCGACGCCTATCTCGCGCAGCACCGCGATGGAGGCGTCGCGCAGGATCTGGTATTCCTTGTCGGTGAGGGTCTGCGCCGGGGCCACGGTGATGGAATCGCCGGTGTGCACCCCCATGGGGTCGAAGTTCTCGATGGAGCAGATGATGATGCAGTTATCGCGACGGTCGCGCACCACCTCCATCTCGTATTCCTTCCAGCCCAGCACCGACTCCTCGATGAGCAGCTCATGGGTGGGCGAAAGCTCCAGGCCACGCTCGCAGATCTCCACGAACTCCTCGCGGTTGTAGGCAATGCCGCCGCCGCTACCGCCGAGGGTAAAGGAAGGCCGGATGATCGCCGGATAGCCGATGCTCTCCTGGACCTTGAGCGCCTCTTCCACCGTGTGGGCGATGCCGGAGCGCGCCGAACCCAGGCCGATCTTGGTCATGGCCTGCTTGAACTTCTCCCGGTCCTCGGCCTTGTCGATGGCTTCCTTGCTGGCGCCGATCATTTCCACGCCGAACTTGGCAAGCACCCCTTCGCGGTCCAGGTCCAGGGCGCAGTTGAGGGCAGTCTGCCCGCCCATGGTAGGCAACAGGGCATCGGGCCGCTCCTTCTCGATGATGCGCGCCACCGTCTGCCAGTCGATGGGCTCGATATAGGTGGCGTCGGCCATCTCCGGGTCGGTCATGATGGTGGCCGGGTTGGAGTTCACCAGAATGACGCGATAGCCCTCCTGCTTGAGCGCCTTGCAGGCCTGCGCCCCGGAGTAGTCGAACTCGCAGGCCTGGCCGATGATGATGGGGCCGGCGCCCAGCAGCAATATGGACTGTATGTCGGTTCTTTTCGGCATAGGAGACGGTAGGAAATTAGTGGCCGGAGCGCATGGAGGCGATGAAACGGTCGAACAGCGGCGCCAGGTCGTGGGGTCCCGGGCTGGCCTCGGGATGCCCCTGGAAGCTGAAGGCCGGACAATCGGTGCGCTCGACGCCCTGCAAGCTGCCGTCGAACAGGGAACGATGGGTTGGCTTCAGATGGGCCGGAAGGCTGGCCTCATCAACCGCGAATCCGTGGTTCTGGCTGGTGATCATCACCTGGCCGGTGGCCAGTTCCTGCACGGGATGATTGGCACCGTGGTGGCCGAACTTCATCTTCACCGTCCTGGCGCCGCTGGCCAGGCCCAGCAATTGATGGCCCAAACAGATGCCGAACACCGGGACGCGCTGCTCCAGAATCTCGCGGATGGCGGCGATGGCGTAGTCGCAAGGTTCCGGATCGCCGGGGCCGTTGGACAGGAATACGCCGTCCGGCTTCATGGCCAGCACCTCGCGGGCCGGGGTTTGCGCCGGCACCACTGTCAACCGGCAACCGCGCTGGGCTAGCATCCGCAGTATGTTGCGCTTGATGCCGAAGTCGTAGGCCACCACGCGGTAACGGGGTGATTCGGCCTGGCCGTAGCCTGAGTCCAGCACCCATTCCGTCTCGGTCCACTCATAGGCTTCGCTGACGCAGACTTCCTTGGCCAGGTCCATGCCCTGCAAGCCGGGAAAGCCCTGGGCCTGTCGCACCGCCTCGGCTTCATCCAGGCTCGCGCCAGCCATCAGGCAGCCGCGCTGTGCGCCCTTGTCGCGCAGGATGCGGGTGAGCTTGCGGGTGTCGATGCCGGCAATGCCGACCACGCCCCGTTCCCTGAGATAGTCGCCCAGGCTCTGCTGCGAGCGCCAGTTGCTGACCCGCGCCGGCACATCGCGCACCACCAGCCCTGAGGCGAAAATGCCGGAAGACTCCACGTCCTCCGCATTGACGCCCACGTTCCCGATGTGGGGATAGGTCAGCGTCACGATCTGGCGGGCATAGGAGGGATCGGTCACGATCTCCTGGTAGCCGGTCAGGGAGGTGTTGAACACCACCTCACCCACCGAGCAACCATCAGCGCCAATGGAAACACCGCGGAATACGGTACCGTCCTCCAGCGCGAGCAGTGCGGGCGTCTTCAAGTTTTCCTCACCTCAAACATGCAAAACGGGACGAACCCTTGGGCCCTTCCCGTCGTGATCAATCTCGATTATCTGAGGGAATTCTAAGGGAAAAGCCCCCTCTCTGTCTATGCGGCGCCCGTACCGTAGAGGATGGAAGACCACGCCCGCGATCGTTGCCTTTGGAAAATCGCGGTCAAGCCTTCAGTCCGAGCACATCCTGCATGTCGAACAGTCCCTTCTCCTTGGCCATGATCCACTGCGCCGCGCGCACCGCGCCCCGGGCGAAGGTCATGCGGCTGGACGCCTTGTGGGTGATTTCGATGCGCTCGCCCTCGTCGACGAACATCACCGTGTGCTCGCCCACGATGTCGCCGGCGCGGATGGTGGAGAAGCCGATGGTCTTGCGGTCACGCTCGCCGGTGATGCCCTCGCGCCCGTAGACCGCGCAGTCGGCCAGATCCCGGCCCAGGGCCTTGGCCACCACCTCGCCCATGCGCAAGGCGGTGCCGGAAGGCGCATCCACCTTGTGGCGGTGATGGGCTTCGACAATCTCGATATCGGTGTAGTCACCCATGACCTTGGCCGCCATTTCCAACAGCTTGAGGGATAGATTGACCCCCACGCTCATATTGGGCGCCAGCACCATGGCCAAGCCTTGCGCGGCCTGTTCGATGGTCTGGCGCTGCTCCGGCGTGAAGCCGGTGGTGCCGATCACCAGACGGACGCCATGCTGCGCGCACAGGCGCACATGCTCCAAGGTGGATTCCGGGCGGGTGAAGTCGATGAGGACATCCAACTGCGCGATGACGGCCGCCAGATCGTCCACCACCGGAATATCCAGGCGCATCAGGCCAGCGATTTCTCCCGCGTCACGGCCCACGGCAGGGCTGTCCTTGCGCTCGATGGCCGCCCCGAGCAACGTGCCAGGCGTGTTGAAGACGGCCCGCAGCAGGGTCTGCCCCATGCGTCCTGCGGCGCCGACGATGCCGATACGGATCAGGTTCTGATTTGTCATGCCATGCGCCTCACAGACCCAACTTGTCGAAGAATTGCTTCACGCCGTCCAGCCAGCCATGGGCCTGCGGACTATGGGTGCTGCCGCCGCCGCTGAGGGATTCGTCCAGCTTGCGGATGATCTCTTCCTGTTCCTTGGTCAGGTGCACCGGCGTTTCCACCCGCACCCGGCACAGCAGATCGCCGATCTCGCCGCCACGCACCGGCTTGACACCCTTGCCGCGCAGGCGGAACAGCTTGCCGGTCTGGGTTTCCGAGGGGATTTTCAGCATCACCTTGCCATCCAAGGTAGGCACAGCGAGTTCCCCGCCCAGGCAGGCGGTGGGGAAGCTGATGGGCACCTCGCAGTAGAGGTTGGCGCCGTCGCGGGTAAATATGGGATGCTCCTTGACGTTGATCTGCACATACAGATCGCCGGCCGGCCCGCCCGCCTCCCCGGCCTCGCCTTCGCCCGCCAGGCGGATGCGGTCGCCCACGTCGACGCCAGGCGGTATCTTGACCGACAGGGTCTTGGTCTCTTGTACGCGACCCTGGCCGCCACAGGCGCGGCACGGGTCCTTGATCTGCTGTCCGCTGCCGCGGCAGGCGGGACAGGTCTGCTGCACGGCGAAGAAGCCCTGCTGCATGCGGATGGCCCCCTGTCCATGACAGGTGGTGCAGGTGACCGGCCCCGAACCCTTCTTGGCGCCGGAGCCGCTGCATTCGCCGCAAGTCACGTAGGTGGGTACCCGGATCTTCACCTCGGTGCCGGAAACCGCTTCCTCAAGGCTCAGGTCCAGGTTGTAGCGCAAATCGCCGCCGCGCTGGGCTCGGCCCTGGCGACGGCCACCGCCGCCCCCGAAGATGTCGCCGAATACGTCGCTGAAGATGTCGCTGAAACTCTCACCGCCGAAGCCGCCGAAGCCTCCGCCGCCACCCATGCTGGGATCGACGCCGGCATGCCCGAACTGATCGTAGGCGGAGCGCTTTTTGCCATCCGACAGGATCTCATAGGCCTCCTTTATCTTCTTGAACTTCTCCTCGGCCTCGGGATTGTCCTTGTTGCGGTCCGGATGATACTTCATCGCGAGCCGGCGAAAGCTCTTCTTGATGTCGCTGTCGCTCGCGTTGCGCGGCACACCGAGCAGTTCGTAATAATCTTCTTTGGCCATAATGCAATGAGCCGCAGGCTCGACACCTGCGGCTATTCAAGGGTTGATAGGCGGCGGTCCTTAAGGGTTGCCGGCAACTTAGCTCTTGTTTTCCTTGACTTCCTCGAACTCTGCATCGACAACGTCGTCGGTCTTGGTGCCTTCCTCGGAGCCGCCGCCAGCCCCGCCCTCCGGCGGCTCGCCGCCGCCAGGACCGCCCTGGGCATAGAGGCGCTCGGCCAGCTTGCCGGAGACCTCGGTCAGCGCCTGGGTCTTGCTCTCGATCGCGTCCTTGCTGTCACCATCCATCGCCGCCTTGAGCTCCTTGATGGCTTCCTCGATCTTGGTCTTCTCGTCAGCCTGGACCTTGTCACCCAGTTCATGCACGGTCTTGTTGGCGGCGTGAATCACCGCGTCGGCGTGATTGCGCGCGTTCACCAGTTCGTGCATCCGGCGGTCTTCCTCCGCGTGCATCTCGGCTTCCTTGATCATCTGCTTGACTTCCTCGTCGGAAAGTCCGCTGGAGGCCTTGATGACGATCTTGTTCTCCTTGCCGGTGGCCTTGTCCTTCGCGCCCACATGCAGGATGCCGTTGGCGTCGATGTCGAAGGTGACCTCGATCTGCGGCACGCCGCGCGGCGCCATGGGGATGTCCGACAGGTCGAAGCGGCCCAGGGACTTGTTGTCGCGCGCCATTTCGCGCTCGCCCTGGAGCACGTGCACGGTCACCGCGGACTGGTTATCCTCGGCAGTGGAAAACACCTGGCTGGTCTTCGTGGGAATCGTGGTGTTCTTCTCGATCAACTTGGTCATGACGCCACCCAGGGTCTCGATGCCCAGTGACAGCGGGGTCACGTCCAGCAGCAGCACGTCTTTCACCTGACCGCCCAGCACGCCCGCCTGGATGGCGGCACCCAGGGCCACGGCCTCGTCCGGGTTGACGTCCTTGCGCGGCTCCTTGCCGAAGATATCCTTCACGAAATCCTGCACCTTGGGCATGCGGGTCTGGCCACCCACCAGGATCACCTCGTCGATCTCGGAAGGCTTGAGGCCGGCATCCTTCAGGGCGGTCAGGCAGGGGCCCTTGGTGCGCTCGATCAGGTCTTCCACCAGGGCTTCCAGCTTGGCGCGGGTCAACTTCATGTTCAGGTGCTTGGGACCCGAGGCATCCGCCGTGATGTACGGCAGATTGATCTCGGTCTGCTGGCTGGAGGACAACTCGATCTTGGCCTTTTCCGCGCTCTCTTTCAGACGCTGCAAGGCCAGGGAATCGTTGTGCAGATCGATGCCCTGCTCCTTCTTGAACTCGTCCGCCAGGTAATCGATGATGCGGAGGTCGAAGTCCTCGCCGCCCAGGAAGGTGTCGCCGTTGGTGGAAAGCACCTCGAACTGGTGCTCGCCGTCCACTTCCGCGATCTCGATGATGGAGATGTCGAAGGTGCCGCCGCCCAGGTCATAGACCGCGATCTTCTGGTCGCCGCGCTGCTTGTCCATGCCGTAGGCCAGGGCCGAGGCGGTGGGCTCGTTGATGATGCGCTTGACCTCGAGGCCTGCGATGCGGCCGGCGTCCTTGGTGGCCTGGCGCTGGGAGTCGTTGAAATAAGCCGGCACGGTGATGACGGCTTCCTTCACTTCCTCACCCAGATAGGCTTCGGCGTCCTTCTTCAACTTCATCAAGACTCGCGCGGAAATCTCCGGCGGCGCCATCTTCTTGCCATTGATGTCCACCCAGGCGTCGCCATTGTCCGCCTCGGCGATCTTGTAGGGCACCATCTTGATGTCCTTCTGCACCACGTCATCCTTGAAGCGGCGGCCGATCAGGCGCTTGATGGCGAACAGGGTGTTCTTGGGATTGGTCACCGCCTGGCGCTTCGCGGACTGGCCGACCAGCACCTCGCCTTCGCTGGAGTAGGCGATGATGGAAGGCGTCGTGCGGGCGCCTTCGCTGTTCTCGATCACGCGTGCCTTGCCGCCTTCCAGCACCGCCACGCAGGAATTGGTGGTGCCCAGGTCGATTCCGATGATTTTGGCCATTTAGATCTCCAAGCTGAATTCTGATTGTTATGGGAAATTTCGGTCTGGTCAGTTTATGGGGAGCGCCTTCCGGGATTTCAAGCCTTCTCGTCCAGATGAGGCTGCTCGGCCACCGCCTGGGCAATCACCACCATGGCGGGGCGCAGCAAGCGGTCGTTGAGCAGATAGCCCTTCTGGAACACCTTGACCACGGTGTTGGGCTCCGCGCTGGTGCTGGGCTCCATGGCCATGGCTTGATGCAGGTCGGGATTGAAGCGCTGGCCCAGGGGCTCCACCGGCACCACGTTGAACTTTTCCAGCACGTTGCGGAACTGCTTGAGGGTCAGTTCGCTGCCCTCCCGCAACTTGGCCACCTCGGGGCTGTCTCCCGCCGCCGCCTGTATGCCCAGTTCCAGGCTGTCGAGCACCGGCAGCAGTTCCTTGGCGAATTTCTCCAGACCGTATTTGTGAGCGTTCTGCAGGTCCTTGTCGGTGCGCCGGCGCAGGTTTTCCATTTCCGCCTGGGCCCTTACCGCCTTGTCCCAGTTCTCCTCGGCGGCCCTTCTCGCCTCGGCCAGTTCCGCGGCCAGTTGCTCGGCTGTAACCTGGGCCTCGGTGGCCGGCTCTTCCTGGGACTGACTCTCTCCCTCCACCGGCTTCACGCTTATCTCGGTTTCCTGCGGGACTTCCTGCAAAGGGTGGTCTTCACTCATCGTTGCTCCTGAATAATGTGGGCTGAGGCGGGATGTGCCCTGAGGGCACCCGCCGCGACTAAGGGTTCTGAAGTGTCCGCGTTAAGATGGGGACAAAGACTTCTGATTCAAGGTGGCGCCCAACAATTTTGCCGTCAGGTCGACCAGGGGAATGACGCGCTCATATTCCATGCGGGTGGGCCCGATGACGCCCAACACGCCGACGGTGCCGGAGTCCACGGCATAGGGGGCCGTCACCAGACTGCAGGGTTCCAAGGCCTCGCAGCCGGATTCCTCGCCGATGAAGATCTTCACGCCCGGCGTGTCCAGGCAGCGCTCCAGCAGATGCACCATGTCCTCCTTCTGCTGGAAGGCGGAAAACAGGGTGCGCAGCTTGTCCATGCTGGCCAGCTCGCCGAAGTCCATCAGGTTGGTCTGGCCCGAAAGAAGATAGGGCTTCTTCTCGCGCCGCTCGCGCCCCGTGAGCGCCAGCTCGGCGATCTCGCTGGCATTGAGGACTTCCTGGTTCATGCGGTCGCGGGTCTCGCGCAAGTCCTTCAACAGGCTCTCCCGCACCGTAGCCAGATCCAGGCCACCGTAGACAGCGTTAAGGTAGTTGGCGGCCGAGGTCAGCTCCGCCGCGCTGAAACGCCGCGAAGGCTGGATGATCTTGTTCTGAACTTCCTGCTCGTTGGTGACCAGGATGGCGAGTATGCGCTGCTCCGACAGGGGCAGGAACTCGATCATGCGAAAGGTGGTGGTTTCCCGCCGCGGCACCGAGACCAGGCCCGCCATGTGGGTCATGTCGGCAAGCAGGCGCGAGGCGCGCTCCAGCACTTCGTCCGGGTCTTCCGAGGTATCCAGGTCATGCTGGAACTGCAGCGCCAGTTCCTGCTTGAGGGGACGCACCGTCAACAAGGAATCGACGAAGAAACGGTAGCCGCTGACCGTGGGCATACGGCCGGCCGAGGTATGCGGCGCGGTGATGAGGCCTAGGTCCTCCAAATCAGCCATCACATTGCGGATGGTGGCCGGGCTGAGCTTGAGTCCACCGTCCCGGGACAGGGCACGGGAACCGACTGGCTGACCGTCGTTGATGTAACGCTCCACCAGCACCTTGAGCAGGTACTGTGCGCGTTCGCTCAACTCGGGATGATTCGCCACGCAGACCCTCGAAGGATGTGGAGTTAGCACTCTGTTGATATGAGTGCCAAAATTAGCAACCCCTAGATAATGTGTCAAGAAGCACATACTATAGCCGGCATCGGCGGGCCCGCGCGGCGCGGGTCTTGCTGCACCCACACGCCACCCGACTGTCCCAAGGAGCCTCACTATGCAAGGCGAAAACAAAGTCATCGAATATCTGAACCGGGTACTGGCCAACGAGCTGATCGGCATCAACCAGTACTTCCTGCATGCCCGCATGTACAAGAATTGGGGCTTCCACAAGCTCAACGAAAAGGTCTACAAGGAATCCATCGACGAGATGAAGCACGCCGACGAACTGATCGAGCGCATCCTGTTCCTGGAAGGACTGCCCAACCTGCAGGAACTGGGCCGGTTGCGCATCGGCGAGAACCCCGCGGAAATGCTGCGTTGCGATCTGGACCTTGAGCACCAGGCGCATGTGCTGCTCAAGGAAGCCATCGCCTACTGCGAAACTGCCGCCGACTTCGTATCCCGCGACCTCCTGACGGAAATCCTGGAGGACGAGGAAGAACACATCGACTGGCTGGAAACCCAGTTGTCCCTGATCGATTCCGTGGGAATCCATAACTACCTGCAGTCGCAGATGTAACTCTGCCTGTCCCAGCGAAGAGACACGCCCCCGCCCAACCGACTGCTGCATCGCTGATGGAGAACAGCGCCCAGAATCACGCCGTGCAGCAGCCGTTCCGGCGCGTCGCCCTGGTAGGCAAGCCGGATGCGCCGCATATCGCGGAAACCCTGACATCGTTGAACCAGCACCTGCTCGCGCGCGGCCGGGAGGTGCTGTTGGAACGTGGTTGCGCGCCACTGGTGGAGCACACACCGGAGCAGGTGCGACTTCTCAAGGACCTGGGCAGCGCCTGCGATCTGGCCATCGTGGTAGGCGGCGACGGCACGCTCCTCTGCGCCGCCCGCCTGCTGTCCGAGCACGATGTCCCGCTGATCGGCGTCAACCTGGGCCGCCTGGGCTTTCTGGTGGACATTTCGCCGCAGGATTCCCTGGCGCGCCTGGACGAAATTCTGGACGGCCACTATAGCGCCGAGCAGCGCCATCTCCTGCGCACCCGCATCATCCGCAACGGGCAGGTGATCTACGAGCAGACGGCGGTGAACGAGGCGGTCATCCACAGCTTTACCGCCACCAGCATGATCGAGATCGTCACCTCCATTGACGGTCACTTCTTCAACTCCCAGCGCTCCGACGGCCTGATCGTCTCCACCCCCACTGGCTCTACCGCCTATGCCCTCTCCGGCGGCGGCCCGATCCTGTATCCGACCCTCAATGCCATCGTGCTGGTGCCCATCAACCCGCACACCCTGAGCAACCGCCCGGTGGTCATCGCCGACGACAGCGTGGTGGAAATCACCTTCCGTCCCAGCAAGCAGTTCCGCGCCCAGGTCACCTGCGACAGCATCTCCATACCGGACGTGGAGATCACCGACCGCATCGAGATCGTAAAGGACCGCCCGTTCCGCATCCTGCACCCGCTGGACTACGACTTCTTCGAGATCCTGCGGGCAAAACTGCATTGGAGTAGCGGCTACCGGAGCTGAGCATGCTGGAGAATCTGAGCATCAAGGAGCTGGCGGTGGTTGAAGCGCTGGACCTGGATTTAAAGGAGGGACTGACCGTGCTGACCGGCGAGACCGGCGCCGGCAAGTCCATCCTGCTCACCGCCTTGGCCTTGGCCCTGGGCGAGCGTGCCGACTCGGGCTTTGTTCGCCCCGGGGCCGCCCGCGCCGAGATCAACCTGTCCTTCTCCCTCACCGACGCCCCCGAAGCGCAGGCCTGGCTGGCGGAGAACGCCATGCTGGATGAGGACGGCAACTGCCTCATCCGGCGCGTGGTCAATGCCGACGGCCGTTCCAAGGCCTTCATCAATGGCCGCCCCACCACCTTGCAAGCCTTGCAGGAACTGGCCTCGGGCCTGGTCGAGATCCATGGCCAGCACGCCCATCTGCGCCTGCTGCAAGCGGACGAGCAGCGCCGCCTGCTGGACGGCTACGCAGGCAACCGCGACTTGCTGAGTGAAGTCGCTGAACACGCCCGACGCTGGCGTGCCCTGCGCCAGCAGTTGGAACAGGCGCGCGAAGCCGCCTCTACCGGAGCTGCAAAGGAAGAACTGCTGCGTTACCAGATCGCGGAAATGGAGCAGATGGAGGTGGACTCCCTGGATTACGAGGCGCTGTCCGAGGAGCAGGTGCGCCAGGCCAACGTGGGCAAGATCTTGGGCACCGGCCAAGGCCAGTTAGACCGCGTCTACGAGGACGAGCAGCACTCGGCCAACGCCCTTTTGACCCAGGCCTGCCACGAACTGGAAGACGTCGCGCGCCTCGCCCCGGAATTCGAGGAGCCACTGCAGTTGTTGCGGGAAGCGCAGATCCAGGTCAAGGAAGCCAGCCAATTGCTGCGCCGCGGCCTGGAGCGACTGGAAGCGGACCCGGCGCGTCTGGTCTGGCTGGACGAAAAGCTCGGCGTCCTGCATCGCCTGGCCCGCAAACACCAAGTGGGCCCAAGGGAACTCGCCGCGCACCTGGAATCCCTGCGCGTCGAACTCAACGCCATCGAACTGGGTAGCGGCCGCGCGGAAGCGCTGGAAACCGAACTGGCGGGAGCCAAGGCCAGCTTCGACCAGGCAGCCGCGCGCCTGACCCAGAGCCGGCAGGCCGCGGCTGCCCGCCTGCAGGCTCAGATCACCGGCATGATCCGGGAACTCGGCATGCCGCAGGGAGATTTCCTGGTGCAGACCAGCGTCGAGGAGGACGCCGCGCCGGCACCCCAGGGCAATGACCGCATCGAATTCCTGGTGAGCGCAAATCCGGGATTGCCGCCGCGTCCCTTGGGCAAGGTCGCATCCGGCGGCGAGTTGTCCCGCATCAGCCTCGCCATTCAAGTGGCCGCCACCGATGCCAAGACCACCCCGACCCTGGTATTCGACGAGGTGGATTCCGGCATCGGCGGCGGCGTGGCCGAGATCGTCGGTCAGAAATTGCAGGCCCTGGGCGTCGGACGCCAGGTATTCTGCGTCACCCATTTGCATCAGGTTGCGGCGCAGGGTCATCAACACCTGCTGGTGGAGAAGACCAGCCAGTCGGGCCGCACCCAGACGGGCGTGCGCGAACTGGACCGGGAGCAGCGCAAGCACGAGATCGCCCGCATGCTCGGCGGCGTGCGCATCACCGAGCAGACCCTGGCCCATGCGGAAGAAATGTTGAACAGCGCTACGAACCGCTGATCCCTGCGCGGGGTTTCGCCTCCCGCCAGGCCCTATGAGGGGTGCGGTATAGCTCCTGGAGGTCTTCGTTTTGGCCTTCCGGCTTCGACGCCTACATACCCCAATCAACGAGAACAGCCGCCCCAGGCGGCTGTTCGTGACCGCAAAAAGTCTAAATCTAGAGATGCAGGTTGTGGCTGTCGCACCAGGCCAAGACCCGGGCCGTTACCCGGCGATAGACCTCGCGCAGCTTCCGCGCCAGCACGAAGGCGATCTTCAGACCGATGAAAAATCCGGTCCAGGCCGTCACCAACTGCGCAGTCCATGCGTCCAGACCGAACACCGACTCCAGCATGTGATCCATTAGGGCTTCCAGCACCTCCAGGCCCAAAATGAGCAGATGCGCCAAGGCCGGAAGCACACTGTCCCAGAAAAGCAGGAATAAGATCGCGCCCGCCGACACGAGTGCGAACTTCTTGATTCGGCTGGACTCCGATGCGACCCCGAAGCCACCCGCGAGATCAAAATGCCTGACCACTGAACTCATGGAAACCTCCTCCTGCCCTTTTGCAGCGAAACACTGACAAAAAGGCTAGCGGCACTCGCCCACCAGCGTCAGGCGAAAAATGCGAACTACCTCACACTTCGGGGAAACTCCCTGTTTCCGTGACGCCTCGCCGTCGCTTTCAGCACTTTACCTCACAACGGGCCACGGGAGCCGCCGGCATAAGACTTTCTCTATTCAGAGATCGTGAGATGCCTTAGCTTTTGCGGCATCTACCGCATACCAATCCCTACAACTCAGTCAATTGACCCACAAGCCATTGATAGGCAAGGGTCTGAGCCTGTGGCATTGCATTTGCGTTCTCTTGCGCGTTGACCCAAGCGGTTCAACGGACTTGCAGCGTCGTCAACGACGACTCTTTGCAGGCAGGGAAGCCGCCCAAACCAAAAACGCAAAACACATCACCCAATGGGGGATACCAATGAACAACAAGAAAGTACGTCCTTTAGCACTCGCCGCCATCGCTTCCGCCGTCGCACTGGCCAGCCAGGGTGCCATCGCGCACACCCGGCTGCAAACTCCGACCGTTGCTTCCGGCGCCAACGTGTACAACGCCACCGCGACTACCCACGGCTGCCATAATGCCGTGACCAACTCCAACAGCACCCCGGTGATCGCCACCAGCGTGGTGTTCCCCGACGAGAGCGCCACCGTCCAGATTCGCGACGCCGTTCCCGCCGGTCAAACCGCCAACGATTACGTTGCCTACGAGGGCAGCCTGGAGGACTTCGTCGACGGCGGCGCGGTTTTCCACCCGGACAAGGTCAAGAGCCGCGACGTCTTCAATAGCGAGGATATCAAGCGCGATCCCACGACCAGCAACTCGGTAGGCTTCTATGCAAAGGACGGCAGCCTGCCAGGGCTGGACTACATCTCCCTGCTGCCCTTCCGTCCCGGCGCGGTCTTCGTCAATGAGGGTAGCTGTGCCAAGAGCGTCCAGTATGTGCTGGCCATTGCCGATATCTGCAAGGTCACCAGCAAGACCAAGTTCAGCGACGAGGTCGTGAACCTGTGGACGCCGGCGGTGGGCTCCGATTTCGACGGCCCCGGCCTGCATGGCTTCAACTCTCCGGCCACCCTCACCGTGACCCGCAGCACCCCGCTGGACGCCAGTTGCGGCCTGGGCCAGGAAGTCCGCGTCGTGCCCACCGCGGCCCAGATCAACCGCGATCTGCCGATTCCTCGTTACTGGCCTTCCGCCCGGTAAACCACCGGGACGGCATTTTGGCCACCGCAGCCCGGCTTACGCCGGGCTGTTTTTTTATCTGACACGGCACAGTTGAAGCGGGAGTTAAACAGCGACTGAACTTGCCGCCATGACGTCGCCACACGCCTCTGCCGCATAAGAAATTGTCTTGAGTTAGCTCACGCAAATTTCTTGTGAACTGCCACAGGCATACCCTGAAGCAGCCCGACAAGACGACATAATTAACTGTTTTTAAATACGTTTCATCCATGGCACGAAACATGTGCCTGATTCTGGCGTGCCCGGTCCGGCCAGTCAGGGCGGATGGGCCAAAGGACGGCGCCGGTCCAGCGGAAGGATTGCCGGGCACCCAACACTCTTAACTTAACGATTCAAAGGCAGCACACATGTCCAAAGCAACACTCCGTCCCATCATGTTCGCCCTGGCGGCGACCATGGCGGGCTCCAACGCTTTCGCACACGACGAAATAACCACCCAGATCACCGAGGGCGAAACCGCCGATATCACGCTGGCCATCAACCACGGCTGCGAGACCCCCACCGGCGGCGTGAATGCGATCGTCGCCCAAAGCGTGGTTTTCCCGGGCGCTGACATCAGCAGCATTGAACAAGGTAACCTGGCCGGACTGGTTGATACCGTATCGCCCAACCTGTTCCCCAACCAAGCGGAGAAACTCGATTCCCTGGGCAATGCCCTCGGGTTCTCCGGCCGCGGTGCCACCCTGCAGACTATCAGCCGGGGCCGAGTGAAATTCGCCTTCACCGCACCCAACTTCGTGGCTGAGTCCTGTGTCAAAAAATTGAATGTCGTGCTGGTCGTGGCCGACATCTGCCAGAACAACAACCCGAAAATCCGCCCGGGCAAGGTCAATATCTGGATGCCGGCCCTGACCGGCGGTCCCTCTACCGGCATCGTGGCCCAGGCCGCTGCCAATGGCATTGATGGCTACGGCACCGACGAACCGGCGACGTTGACGATCAACCGCGACCTGTCGGCTAACCCGCTCGACCCGTCCTGTGGCGACGGCACCGAGGAAACGGTCAGCCCCACCACCGCCGAAGTCAACGCCAAGCTGCCGATCCCGGGCTTCTGGTGAGTTGAGCTCGTTCGAAGCTGCCAAGGCGTCGCCGAAACAGGGCTCGCGCCAGGGTTGCACGAACAGACGAAGCGCCGGGCCTAAGTCCGGCGCTTTACTTTGGAAAGAATGGGCGGAGGGATGCTGCGGACAATTCCGCAAGGCTTATTCGCCCGAACCATAGCCACAATGAGGCCATCCGCATGTCCAGCAAAACCAACACCGTTCTTCCCGCACTGATACTGTCGGCGTTCGCCGCGCAGCCCGTATCGGCGCACGATGTCATCCTCAACAACACCATTGTGGAAAGCCAGACGCTCTCCACCGTCCTGATTCAGCATTCCTGCGATGCCACGACCTTCGATGCCAATGGCAACCCGATCTATCCCGAGGTGATCGCCTACAGTTTCGTTTTCCCCACGGTGGAACCGGTCGCGATCCGTGACGATAATGGCGAGGCTGTGGACTTGAGCAACATCCTTCAGAATTATGGCCCCGGCATCGTCACGCCCTTTTGGGACACCCGCATCTTCAAGACCCTGCAATTGAAGAAGGACAGCCTGGGGAACAACATTGGCTTCAGCGCGACCGGCGGGCATTACCAGCAATGCTTCAACGGTGAAGTGCCCCTTTTCATCACGCCACTTTTCTTCTGGGACGCAGATTCTGCCATCGAAACATGCGCCACCCAGGTCACCGTCAAGCCGGTAGCGGCTGACATTTGCAAGATCACCCCGGTTCCTGCCACCGGCGATGCCAACATCTGGATGGAGCACACCACGGCAAAATTTCCAAACTCCTTGCATGGCATTGGCGAGAACGAGATGCGCCTGGTCTTCAAGCGTGACCTGGAACATAACCCCCTGCCCGCCTCTTGTAACGGGAAGGGCTTCAGCGTGACGGTGACGGCTTCCGACAAGGATATCGACGCCAATCTGCCGATTCCCAACTACTGGCCGGCACAGCCGAAGAAGGGCAAGCCGGGACACAAATGAGCTAGGAGAAATGAGCCGCGGCAGTGGGACGCGGAGCGCCGCAACAGCGCCCGCAAACCTAACGCCCCTTGGCGACGATCCTGGCGAAGCGGCCGCTTTCGGCCTCGAGATGACAGGCCGGGCAATTGGATAAAGTCTTCACGCGGGGCCACCCGGCCCCACGCACCCGCGCGTGCTTGGGCACGAACCAGGGCGCCTTGGTGATGCACGGAGGCGCTTGCATACCGGGCGCCGCGTCGCGCCCGGCATGCTCCTTCAGATACGTCTGAATGGCCGGAAGGCTGGATTCTTCCAGCGTCGCATCCACCTTGAAGTGGTCGTCCAGCGATCCCAGGATGGCCCGCCACGAGGCGGCCGGCAGAAACGCGGCGGGATAGGCGACATGACAACTGCCGCATTCTTCCCGGTACCCCGCATCCATCTTCGATAACTGACCGTCGTCGAACAACCGCGCCTCGACGCCGGTGCTGACGAGCAGCACCGCCATAATCCAGGTGGATTTCAACGGGCGCCGCCGCCCCTCGCATCGCGGTATGGAAGGGCTTTTTTGCTCGATTGAGGGGGTGGGCATCGCACTCAGAAATCCGGATCGCTCAGCGCCGTGAAGTCGTCCTCTCCCGCCTTGGGATGACAGGCCTGACAATTGGAGCGGGTCTTGTGCTTCGGCCAATGCCCACGCGATGCGTCAGCGTGGGTGCCGCGGAACCAGCGGGTTTGCGTGATCTTGAGTTTCGCGGGCCCCGGATCGAAACTCGACTTGTGGCCGGCGTGTTTGACGAGATAAGCCAGAATCGATTTGGCATTCCCCGAGTCGATCTCCGCATCCACCTTGAAATGATCGTTCAGATTGCCCATCAGCTGCTTCCAGCCCTCTGCGGACAGGAATTCCGCCGCATAGGGCAGATGGCAGCCCCCGCACTCTTCCACATACTGGGGCGGCGGCGGCGCGTGGGGATGTCGAATGGCCCAAGCAGGCTCCATACAAACCGTCAGGCCAAGCATCCACATCAGCGCCCGGCCTATCGGCCGAAGACTTACCAATTGGCGCGCCATCACTTGGTCAACTGAATCAGGTAAGTAAGCACGTCGCCCTTTTCCTGCGCCCTGCATTCGCGATCCAGCACATCCTTGCAATTGCGTTTGAACCATTTGGCCACCTTACGGGAATCCGTGAAGCGTTCCGGATTGGCGGCAGGCACCAGGGGCTTGATGCGCTTCTCCGTCACTGCGTGCTTACCCTCAGTGCGCGGGTCGTCCGTATGGCAGCTGGCACAACTCCAGTCACCATGCTTGCTTTTGAAGAACTGCTCGCCCCGGGCGGCGTCGAAGCCGGCAAAGGCGGCGTTGTCAGCGGCGGCCTGCTGGCGGAACTCCTCCAGAAAATCCGTGGGCTGCATGGCCAGACCCGCCGCGTTAACACCGAGCAAGGATGCCGCCAGCAGCGGCCGTATGAATCGTTTACGCATGCTTCTCTCGTGTGTGCTTCTAGGTCATTACCTCGAACTGCGGGTACCAAGACTCATCGGATCAGCATGTCCCTGCCGTACCATTCCACCATGGTCTCGCGGTAGCGCTCCGACTTGCGCGCTTGCAAGTGCTCCAGGGGGTTGAAGTCATCGGTCAGGACCGTTCCCGGCCCCTGGTCCACTTGAAACGCCCGCTGCCGCAGCCAGGCCAACTGCTCCGTTGAAAGACCAGACCCGGACACATCCACCGGCCGTTCCGAGGCCAGGAAGATGAAGTCGTTGAAATCGTCGCCGGGTTCCGACACGAAGACTGTCTGGTGGCCGAACACCTGGGCCAGGGTCTTCGCCACCGATGCTAGCGCGGGATTATGGCCCTGATCGGCAAAGGCAACGAAGTTCAACGCCAGGATGCCGTCCTTGCTCAGCATGCCCCGAAGGTGTTCCAGCGTCTCGACGGTCAGGAGGTGCGAAGGCTCGCTGCCTCCGGTGAAGCAGTCCATGATGATGAGATCGTAAGGGCCGCTCAGCCGCCTCATTTCATAACGCGCATCACCCACGACCGCCTTGCCGGTGGGAGAAAAGCCGAAGTAGCGGGTCGCCGCCTCGGCCACCGCGGGATCGATCTCCAGAGTATCGGTCTCGATCCCATAGTGCGAGCGCAAGGTCATGGCCATGTGTCCCGCCCCTTGTCCGACCAGTAACGCCTTCCTGATGCGCGGTTGGATCGCCGGCAGCATATCCACAATGGCCTGATAGCTGAGCAGATTCTGTCCTGACTTGATGGTGGCTGCGCCGATGGTGGAGGCGTCGGACATCAAGGTCCGGATGTCCTGATCCGCGAAATCGACCACCCGCACCCAGCCATACAGGCTTTCCTGCTCGGCCTGCACATGAAACCGGGAGTTCTGCTCTGAGCCTGAGCCGGCGTCCACCACCATGGGCGTGAACACCGCCGCCAGGCAGAGGCAAACCAGGCAGACATAGGCGTGGGACATCCGCAGCCGTCCCCGCGCACGCCCCTCCATGAACGCAACCAACATGGCCAACAGCAGCAGGGCCCAGCCCAGGCCCAGCAGAATCGAGCGGGAACCCACCCTGGGAAACAGATAGAAACCCAGTACCAGGGTGCCGATCACGCTCCCCAGGGTGCTGACCGCATAAATCGAACCGGCCCGGGTGCCAAGCCCTTCCAGGGTTTCGGTGCCCAGCTTGATGGCGAAAGGGCCGACCATGCCGAGGAAAAACAGGCTGGGGAAAAACAGGGCCAGGGCGCTGACGAAGGCACCGCCCCGCAAGCCGAGGTCATCGGTGGCCAGCAACACCGGCCGCGCCAACCACGGGATCAGCAAGGTCAGGATGCCGGCGATGGCCACGATCAGCGCCAGCCCCGCGCGGCCCGGACGATCGGCCCACCAGCCGCCGAGATAATAGCCGCAGGCCAGGGCGATCATCGTGACCGAAATCTGCGCCGACCACACGTACAGGCTGGCACCATAGAAAGGCGCAATCAGCCGGGTTCCGAGCAGTTCGATGATCATAACGGCAGCGCCGGTGCAAAAGACCGTCGCGTAAAACCCCAACCCGGCTAGTGGCGGGCGGACGTTCGATTGAGTAGCCATGTTCGTCTCGAATCAGACAGCCGAAGGGCGCAGGGGCAGACTCAACCGCGCCTGCGCGCCCCAGCCGAGTTACGCCTACTGGACCTGGCAGCTGCTCTCGACAGTGTTCACGCCGTCACTGAGGCGGGCAGTGAATTGCAGCGGGGCCTCGACCTTCACCCGGGTGACGAACTTCTGCAGCTTCGTCTTTCCGGCCTTCAGCTTGACCTTGCGAGCCTTTAGCGTCCGGCTCTGGCCGTCCTGAACCAGTTGCACCTGCAAAACGCTACCCGGCTTGGATTGGCTACCGGAGTTGGCAATCAGCACCGACAATTGGGCGCGGCGTCCGCTCTTGCCGACCCGCTGGCAGCTCGCGACGGCTGAGAAGCCATAGCCAGCCCCGATGATCGGAACCGGCGTGGGCGACGGACTTGCGGAGGGCGATGGTGAAGCGCTGGGCGCCGGAGAGGCGACCGGGGACGGCGAAGCACTGGGTGCTGGGGAGGCTGATGGCGCCGGCGAGGGCGGCGCTTCGCCAGGCGCCAGCAAGCGCACCGCCAAGGCGTAGCCGGAAGTGAATAACTTGTCACCCACGTTAGGCGCGCCAGAAACCATGTCGAAAGCAAAAGCTTGCCCCGGGGACGAATTAGGGTCCGTGTAGTCGGTTCCCGTCCAATAGGCGTTTTTCTTGAAGTTCTGGAACGGTCCGGTGTTATTCAGACCATAGTTCACCGGATCTTCACTGGTCACCTTATTGCAGTCGCCCTTGACCACTCCAGCCTTGTTGTCCAGGGACGCGTAAAAAAGGTGCGACAACTCGTTGGCGGGCCCGGTGCCCCAGGGATCCATGTCCAGCACGCCGTCGCACTTGGATTCTCCACTGAAGACGAAGTCCGTGCCGTTTTGTGGCTTGACGTTGGGCAGGCGCCAGTCGGCGTGCCCGAGGTAATTCGTCACGTTCAGCCAGTTGACCCAGGCCATGGCCCCAAACCAGGTCATTCCGCCATCCACTCCGGGCCCTGCGTTGGACGCGTTGGGATTGATGAAATCGGCGTAGACATCGGTCAGCGTCGCGTCCTTGTTCCACTCGTGCGGACCGCCGGCATTGGGATCATCCAGGGCGGGAGCCGCGTCAACAATGGACTGCAGGATGGACGGATCCTTCTGGTACTGGGTGTTGAGCAGGTTGGCGTCCTTGAGCCAGTAGACTTTCAGGTTAGTGTCGTAGACAGTGCCATCACCCATGTCCTGCAGGGCGGCCTGAGAGTAGCCGGGCACCATGCAGCCGGCTAGGAGCACGGCCGCGAGCAAGGCCATGCGGTGTTCGTTATTCTTGACTTTCATTACCTAAACTCCAATGGGGACCGTAACTCAGTTGGTGGCGGAACAGGTGGCCGACACCTCGGTGCTGCCGAGGGTGGCCTTGAACACCACGTCGCCGGTGCCTTTCGCGCGCAATGTCACTTTTAGGGCCTTTTGCGCGCCGGGCTTGAGCAACACCTTCCGCGCAGCGATCTTGAATGACTTGCTGCCCCGGGTGGCGCTCAGCGCCAGCGTCCCGGCCGGCTTCTTCTTGGCGCCCTGGTTCGCAACCAGGATGTCGAAGCGGAAGCGGCGGCCCTTGGCATCCAGTTGGGTGCAACTGACCGTATCCAGCAGGGCGTAGCCTCCGGTTGGGGCCGGCGTCGGGGTAGGCGAGGTGCTCGGGAGCGGCGTAGCCCCAGTCGCCGTGCCGCGCACGGGCAGGGCGTAATACTGGGAGAAAACCTTGTCACCGATAGCCGGCTCTCCGGAGGTCATGTCAAAGGTCCAGGCTGACCCCGGGGCGTTGTTGGGATCCGTGTAGTCGGTGGCAGTCCAATACTGCCGCTTTTTGAAGTTCTGGAATGGCCCCACGTTGAGCAGGCCGTAGGTATTCGGATCCTCGCTGGTGACCTTGTCGCAATCTCCTTTCTGCTTGCCGGCCTGATTACCCAGGGCGGAATAAAAGAGGTTGGACAACTCGTTGAACGGGCTGGTGATCCAAGGGTCGGTATCCAGAGTACCGTTGCATTTGCGTTGGCTGCCGCTGAAGTCGAAGCTCGTGCCATTGAGCGGCTTCACGCTGGGCAGTCGCCAGTCATTGTGTCCCAGGTAGTTCTGAGCATTCAGCCAGTTGACCCAGGCCATGGCGCCGAACCAGGTCATGGCGCCATCGACGCCCGGCCCGGCGTTGGTGGCATTCGAATCGACGAAATCGGTATAGATGTCCGTCAGGGTCCCATCCTTGTTCCAGACATGGGGCCCCCCGGTGCTTATGTCATCCAGGGCCGGTGCGCCGGCGACGATTTCATTGATGATTCCCGGATTGGCCTGATATTGGGTGAAGAACAGATTGGCGTCCTTCAGCCAGACGAGGCTGGTCGCCGTATCCAGTACCGTGCCGTCGCCCTGGTCCTGCAGCTCGGCCCGCGCGGCACCCGCCACGAGGACGGCGCAGAGCCCCAGGGTGGTGGCGGCTCCCGGTCGCTTGCTCAAGTAGTTCATGATTCCTCCGCGAAGTATTGATTTGTCGTTGTCTGTGTATCCCAATGGCCTTTTGCGGCTAGGCGGGGCGGCGAGCGCCCGCCCCTTCCCGTTGCTATCCCTGGCGCGCTGTCCGATGCTCAAAACGCCACGCTCCAGGTGGCGGACAAGGCGCCGCGGCGCTCCTGCTGGTATCCGTTCACGTGGTCTTCCACCGGCTGCAGCCATTCCACGGCGAAGTTGTTGCCCTCGAAGGGTCCGCTGCTCACGTTGGCGTTGAGGCCGAAGCCCACGTCCCAGTAATGCCCGCCGTAGGAATTGGGAAAGTCCATGGGGCCCGTCTCGCTGTGGGGCTGGTTGTACTCGCCGTGGATGGAGCCTTGCAGGGTGTACACGCCGCGCACGGTGGCATTGAGCCAGTCCGTCAGTGCATAGCCGCCCCAGGCGGTGCTCTGGAAGATGTCGCCGAAGGTGAAGCCCACTTCGTTCTTGTCCTCCAGGCGTTTGGTGCCGCTGAGCTGCGCTCCCCAGTTCCAGTCTCCGGCGTCGCCCAGGTAGGTGAGGCTGGGCTTGAAGTCCCAGGTACCGCTGCCCAATTGCATGCCATAGTGGATCAGGTCGTTGCCGTGCATCTTTTCCTTGACGGACCCGGTCGGCGCGCTGATGCCGATGCCGGCATGCACATGGTGCCCCGGCTGATCCAGCAGCTTCACCAGGGCGTACATGCCGATGTCGCCCACGCCGCCGGTGGTGTGGGTAGGCCGGGTGTGGTTGTGCTGGCCGGAGGGCGGCGGCGCCCCATCCAGGGTCCTCAGGGTCATCTCCATGGAGACGAACTGCGGCATCAGCATCAGGTTCAGCCAGTCCGTGGGGGCGTACATCAGATCGAGCATGTGCATGTGCATGCTCATGTCCTGGGAAGCCTCGCGGCACTGGATATTGCCGCAGCCATTGGCGACGATCTGGCCGTCGCTCGCCTTGTCCGAGCCGTGCAGCATGTTGCCGCGCTGCAGGTTGTACATGTAGCGGTAGCCGACCATCACCTGGCCCGCCTCATGCAACATGTGGCCGAACATCACCCCGGCCGGCGCGCCCCCATGCCCGCCATGGCCTCCGTGATGGTGGTGGTGGGCATGCTCATCGCCGCCCGTGTCGAACAGGCTGGGAGCGGACAGGTCCACCTTGAGTCCGGCGTTCCACTGGTAATAGCCGAAATCGGCGTAACTGGGTTCTCCGCCGCCGCCCAGCTTGAGGTTGCCGGCGTGGGAGTAGTATTCGAAGGCCGCTTCCAGGGTGATGGCCTTGCCGATGGCCTTGGCCACCGTCACTCCGCCGCTCACCGCCCCGTAGCCGGACAGGCGCTGATCGCTCGAATAGGCGTCCACCGGCAGGCGGTTGGCGTTCACCTTGCCGGACACCGGGTCCAGGGGTGCGGCCTGCCGGTAAATGAAATAGGGCTGGTAGAAATCCGCCTCCGATTGGGAGTAGTAGCGGAAATGCGGGGTGACGGTCCAGCCGCCGCCCAAGGGCTGGCCCCAGTCCACGTCGAAGGTGTGGGAGTCGATGCCCCAGTCGTCGCTGTAGAAGCGGTAGCCCAGGTGCAGGGCGGCGTCCAGCGGCTCCACGTACTGCACGTAGCGCATGTCCCAGGTCCATTGGTTGCGCTCCTCGGGCCGCTTCTCCATCACCGCGCCGGTGGTGGCGGCGTACAGCGACACGCCGGGCAGCGACGTCGTATCGGGCGTCTGCGACGGGTCGACGAAGGCGAATTCGACCGTCTTGTAGGGATTGCCCAGGTAGCCGGTGCTGCGGCGGAACCCCAGCCCGGTCTCGATGAAGGCGTCCTTGGTGAGGATCTGGCTCAATCCCAGGCGTGTGCCCCAGTCCTGCCGCGTGCCCTCCAGGATATGCCGCACATTGGCGGAATTCGGGTCCGGTATGTTCTTAATCTGGTTCTTGTAGGCGTCAATACTGAAGTAGCTGAAGGCACCTGGGTCCAACTGCGCGTAGGTGCTGTCATTGGTGTAGCTCAGCCCGAGGGTCAGGCTGGTCAGTTTGCGGTTCAGGTCCCAGCGCCCGCCCAGATCGCCAAAGTAGGAGTGGTAGTCGTTCTCTATGGAGGCCCCCGCCCCGGCGGTGAGGGCGAAATCATCCCACTCCCGGGTCACATGCAGATCGCCCTGCTGGCGGGTTTCCGGCGAGGCGGTGGACAGGGTGTGCGCCAGCCTCGTGTCTTTACGTATGGCATTAAGGGTGCCAGAACTGTAGGGGCCATAGGGATTCAAATCGGCATCCACATAGGCCGAAGTCAAAGCAAGATACGGCGTCGCACCTGTTAGAGTCTGGCCGTATTGATTACCGCCCCAGGCCAGAGGCGCCGTCGCCATGGGCGTGGCACCGCCCCACGTATCCTGGGTGAAATTGAAATCCAGCTTCCAGCGGTCCGCCAGGGTCACGTGGGCACTGCCGAACAAGCTGTCCACCTGGATGGGCTTGTAGGCGCTCTTGATACCGTAGAGATCGCGGGCACTTTCCGTGTAATGGCCGTAGCTGAAAGTGCCCAGGTCGCCCGGGGCGGCATGCGACGGCGCCGGGCCCAGGCCCGGCAGCGCCATGGCGGCGGCGGTGAGCGCCTTGAGTGCCGGGGAAGCCTGGGCCGCTACAGCCAGCGCGGAACGCCGCCTGCGTTTTCGGCGGAGCAGCGCTATCGCGTCGCGGATCGCACGGACCAGAGGGCGTTGCCTCAACCGCAAGCGCTCAGTTGCAGCCACAGCCGCCCCCCGAGGCACCGCCGCCGCCCATGGTGGCTTCGCGGCTGACGTAGGTGTGCTCGCGCACCGTCCTCTGCACCGGCAGAGGCTCCAATTGCATTTGCGGCTTGGCCAGATGGCCACGCTGCCAAGGCTGCACGTCCGCGCAGCCGGGCAAGGCCAGAGCCGGCCCGGCCAGCAGCCCGGCGGCCACCAGCCGCAACCCGCGGGCAGTCAGGCGCCGGTTTGCGGCGTTGTTCCTATTGCAGGGCAAGGACAACGGGCCATGGCCCTGCCCCCTGCCTAACCGCTTGAAATCGTTCAATTCGAGGCACATACCATTCTTCTCTGCTACGCACCCGCGCCGCCAGCACTCCGGCCAGTTGGCCCGGAAGAAGGAGGCGGTCCGAGCCGGCCATCGCCGGTACGGGGGCAGGACCAACCGAGCCCCCAGACCAGACCAGCCCCGCAAGCAGGGCTGGCACAAGAGCAAGAACGTAAAGAGCTTACTGGTTCTGCTTGTTAGAAACGGCCGTGCCGGTATGCACACCCGTCCCGTTATTGCCGGTCATGCAGTGAAACTGAACCTGATAGGTATCCGCTGCAGCAGCAGTGTGTGCAACAGACAGGTTATAGACACCGGCACCGCCATTAACGAAGACGAAGGCACCGTAGGCTGCAATGCCATCACCCTCGGTAGCGTCGGTGGCGTTGCTGGCGAGATTGCCCTTCTGGATCAGTGCGATCGCTCGCGACCCGTTGCCGCTGTTGTCTGCAATCTGCGCCTCCAGCGAAAGCGGCGCGCCGCTGCCGTCGTTGGAACAGGTCACCTGGTAGTAGTCCACCGCGGCAGCGCTTCCCCCCAGCCCGCCCCCTTGCGTATGCGCGAACGCGCCACCGGCATAAGCGCCCATCGCCAGCAGAGTTGCGGCAGCTGCCGCGGATTTCATTTCGAACCGTTTCATCGTATGTTTCCTCCGGCCTAATCCGGCCATTGTGTTGGTTGTTGTAAAGTGTTGGCCCACACCGCACTCATCCCTCCGAACGACGTGAACCTGGCCCCAAGGTCATTGCGCCCCCAGAGCCGGCCGCTGCGCCATGCGCCACGCGGCAAACGCCTTCCCATGCGCCCAGTGCAGCCCGCCGGAAGGCCTCCGGTGGGCTGAATGCCGGGGGCGGACATGCGATCATCCGCTCCGCCAATCCATTGCCCATGCCTACGCATACCCGCGGCGATCGAGCCCGCCTGCAGCAACTCCAAAGACTCGTGGCGCATCACTGCGCCCCGGCGCTTTCCAGGGACTGCATCTTGGCTTCCGCCAGTTCGCGGACGACCTGATCGCCATCGTTGAGCGCCTGCTTCAACAGGGCGGTGCCGTTCGCATCGTCAGCCGCAATGCTGTCCACGGCCATCAGGCGCACGTCGGCGTCACTGTCTTGCAGTGCTTCCTGAATGAAACCCATGGCTTCGCTTCCGCCCGCTCGAGACAAGCCGTAAACCGCTTGCGCCCTAACCTTCGGATCCTTGTCGGACATGGCCGAGGCAAACACATGGCGCACGGCGGCATCGCCGATCTGGCCTTCGGCAGTCAATTGTGAGAGCGCATCCGCCCGCAGCGCGGCATCCTCTGAACCGGCCATGTCCACGAAGCGCTTCAATTCCGCCGGATCCATGGCTTTGCCGGCCGTATCACCGGCTGCCGAGTGCTTGCCATTGGAAGGCACACACTCGCCCTGGCCGTCGGCCAGGCTTGAGCCCAGCACCCAGATGTCACCGCCCGATGCCGACGGTGCTCCCTTGCCCGCGCGGTAAAGGAGATTGGCATTGGAGCCGAGGAGGCATTGCATGACGCTCTTGATGTCCTCTCCGGCGCAGGCAGCCGAAACTGGATCCTCCGGCAACACGCCGTAATGCGCCTTGACCCCGGTCTTCTTGGCCAGGGCTTCGATGATTTGTCCCAGCTTCGCGTGCTTGGCGTCCACGGACAGGACAGCCGGCTCGCCACCGAGCGTCACATGAACCTCAGGCTTTTCGCCTGCGGGTTCGGCCGCAGTAGCGCAGAGGGAAAGCGCGCCCAGCATGGACAACAGCAGCCGTGAATATCGAAATGACCTCATTGCGAATTTGCCTGATGAATGGGAACTGACGCTTGCACACCGGAAGCGATCGCATCGCATTTCGGCACTAGGTGCACGCATTTGTCGTACCACTAAACCCGGACACTCTTTGCGTGATTTATGTGAAGTGGTCTTTTTCCCCGACAGGGCAATGGTTTGGGTAGACGGGTGGGGAAATTTCGAAGGAATTTTCAGTGGATGGCGGTCGCCACACGCATCAGGGGCGCGATTTCACCCGCAGCAACTGCGCGATTTCACGCAATATATGGGTTAGCTCACACACGCATATGTCTTACATGACTCACATTCCGAAACGAAGGAGAGAAGCCGGCGCCGCCTCGTCTTAGGATGATCGCGAAGTCTGAAGCAAGGGCGGATGGGGGAAGTGTCACGATACGAAGTCAAGCTGGCGAACAGACCTTATCCGTAGGGGAGAATTGGGGATACAGGCAGACTGGATTCCAGCCCGTGTGTTTACACCCGTCGTCTGCATCTTCCATTGGCAAGCGCTACAACGATTCCGCTGATCTTCCAAGTACCCCGTAGCAGAATGACGCCGCGCCGGGTCCTTGCCAGTGAGTGATATCCCGCATCGTCAGCCGAGAGCGCGATCCTGTTGCGCCTGAGTGCCACAGCCGGATTGGGTTTATTGATCAGGCCCCAAAATCCCCTCCCGGTGCTTCGGGCCGGCTTCAAGGCCGGTAGGCGCCCGAACTTGGATGATGCGGGCGGTGGCCACTACGGGACATCCATGCCCGCAGTAACCCGGCCGATTTCAGGGCCTGTCAATACACGCCGATGTGGCTCTTATTCGATGCCGCGCGAACCAAGGCCTTGCCCGCCCTTGCAGCGCACCAGACGAGAGGCCAGGCCGCTTGCATGAGGCCGCGCTTTCTGCCATTTTTGTACCTTTCCGAGGCTGCCGTGATCTCGCGCATCAGCGCGAAGGCAGCACCCTCCATCATCCAGAATCGCGCTTGTAGCCACTGCCTTCCGAGGAGAACGCCATTACCCGTAAAAGAATGTGGATCATCGCCGGACTGATCGCCTTTGCGATCATGTGGGATACGCTGCTGGAGTGGCTGGCGCACGCCGTCATCCTGGCCCTGGAGTGGCTGGAACTGACCGTGGACGTGATGTATGAGGAACTTCTATCGCTATCGCCGGAAGAATCGCAACTCGCCACGGCCTGGACTGGGCTCGCCGTATTCATCGCGCTGCTGACCTGGGCCGGCTTCAAGGTACGCCGGCTGTATCTGGCCTACAAGGAGAGGGGCCTGGCCTGGAAGCAGGCCAAGCAGGATGAGTTCTGGACTTGGTGGGGCCTGCTGCCCTGGTTCAAGAAGCTGGGTTATGCCGCCAGTGTCTGCGCCTTCCTGGCGCTGATGGTGCTGACCAGCTGAAGTCGGCTGCGCGCCTTAATCCCAGCGTTCGTCGCGCACCTGGATCACGCCGTTTTCCACTCGCACCGGGTAGCAAACCAGGTCTTCATAGGCTGGCGCCTTCAGGACCTTGCCGGTCTTTATACAGAAGCGGGCTCCATGGCGCGGACAGATGATCTCAGCCCCATCCAGCCGCCCGCTGGCGATCTCGGCGCCGTCATGGGTGCAGGCATCCTCGATGGCGTAGAAGCCGCCGTCCAGGCAGAACACCGCGACGTCCACGCCGTCCACGTCCACCACCACATGCTCGCCCTCATGCAAGCTGGCCTCGGGGGCCACATCGATCCAGTCGCTCATTCTTCGCAGGTCTTGTTGTTTTTGGCGGTTCGCGCAGAGCGCAGGGCCTATAGCGTTCCCATGCAGAGCGTGGGAACGAGAAATAAATTAAACCTTTTGGTTCGCGAGCTCCGCGCGGACGCCTGACTTCACTATCCGGTTCCCGCGCGCCGCGTGGGCGCCTCACCATACTTTCTGGTTCCCACGCTCCGCGTGGGAACCGGGCGCCGGGCGCTCTACGCGCGCCCTACTCAGTGCTGATGCTGGCCTCCTCGCCCTTCAGCGCCGCCTCCAGGGAATGCCAGGGCAGGGTCGCGCACTTTACCCGCGCCGGGTACGCGCGCACCCCGGCCAGGACGGCCAGTTTGCCGATGGCATCTAGGTTGGCGTCCTCCTCCTGCCCTGTGGTGATGCGATGGAACAGATCGAACAAGGCATGGGCCTGGTCCTCGGTCTGCCCGCGCACGATCTCGGTCATGAGAGATGCCGAGGCGGTGGAAATGGCGCAGCCTGAACCCTGAAAACTGACGTCGTCGATTACGCCGTCCACCACCTTCACGTACAGGGTAATGCGGTCGCCGCAGAGGGGGTTGAAACCCTGGATGGTGCGGGTGGCATCCTCCATGACGCGGAAATTGCGCGGGTTGCGGTTATGGTCGAACACCACTTCCTGATACAGATCCCGGATCTGGTCCAACATCAGCCGAACACCTCAATGAGTTGCTTGATCCCGTCCATCAGGATGTCGACTTCCTCGACGGTGTTGTAGAAAGAGAAGGAAGCGCGGGCCGTCGCGGGCACGCCGAAGAAGTCCATGACCGGCATGGCGCAATGGTGCCCCGCGCGCACGGCGATGCCCAACTGGTCCAGGATGGTCCCGATGTCGTGGGGGTGGATGCGCTCCAGGGTGAAGGAGAGTATCGCGCCCTTTTCCGCCGCATTGCCGATGATGGTGAGCTGCGGAATCTCCTGGGCGCGCCGGGTCGCGTAGTCCAGCAGTTCATGCTCGTAATGGGCGATCGCCTCCATGCCGATTCCGTTCAGGTAATCGATGGCCGTGCCCAGCGCGATGGCGTCGGCGATATTGGGCGTGCCCGCCTCGAACTTGTAGGGCAACGTGTTGTACTCGGTGCGCTCGAAGGTCACCATGCGGATCATGTCGCCCCCGCCCTGATAGGGCGGCATCGCCTCCAGCAGCTCCGCCTTGCCATAGAGCACGCCGATGCCGGAAGGCCCGTATAGCTTGTGGCCGGAGAAGGCGTAGAAATCGCAGTCCAAGGCCTGGACGTCTACCGGCATGTGCGGGATGGACTGGGCGCCGTCCAGCAGCACCGGCACGCCGCGGGCATGGGCCAGTTCGACGATACGCGCCACCGGGTTCACCGTACCCAGGGCATTGGACATGTGCGCCACGGAAACCAGCTTGGTCCGCTCCGACAGCAGGGCCTCGAATTCCGCCATCAGCAGATCGCCGGAGCAGGACATGGGCGCGACCTTGAGCACCGCGCCGGTTTGCTGGCAGAGCATCTGCCAGGGCACGATGTTGGCGTGGTGCTCCATGGCTGTGATGAGAATCTCGTCCCCCGACCCGATGTTGGCCCGGCCGTAGCTCTGCGCCACCAGGTTGATCGCCTCGGTGGCCCCGCGCACGAAGATGACTTCCTTCGCCTGTCGGGCGTTGATGAAACCCCTCAGCTTCTCGCGCGCGCCTTCGAACAGGTCGGTTGAGCGCTGGCTCAGGGTGTGTACGCCGCGGTGCACATTGGAATAATCCTGCTCGTACACCTTCCGGATGGTCTCGATGACGGCCCTCGGCTTCTGGGTGGTAGCCGCGTTGTCCAGATAGACCAGGGGCTTGCCGTGGATGGTCTGTGACAGGATGGGAAAGTCCGCCCGAATCGCCTTTACGTCAAATCCAGACGGGGTGGTGCGAGACGGGGCCGCTGCAGGCTGGGCGCTCATAGCCAGTCCCTCCGGATGCCCGATTGCGGGAACAGATTCAGCAATTGCTCTTGCACCTGCACCTTGAGGCCGGGCAGGGGGATTTTCTCCACCATCTCGTTGGCGAAGGCGAAGGTCAACATATTGCGGGCGGACTCGCGGTCGATGCCGCGCGAGACCAGATAGAACACCGACTCGGCGGCCAACTGGCCCACGGTCACGCCATGGGCGCACTTTACGTCGTCGGCCAGGATCTCGAGCTGCGGCTTGGTGTCGATTTCCGCATCGTCCGACAGCAGCAGGTTGCGGTTGTTCATTTCCGCCTGTGTCTTCTGCGCGTCGGGCTGGACGATGATGCGACCCTGGAACACGCCGCGGCTGCGCTCGCTCAGGACACCCCGGTAGGTCTCGCGGCTGACGCCCCGAGGCTCGCGGTGATCGATGAGGGTGTGGTTGTCCACATGCTGACGTTCGCGGGTAAGGAACAAGCCGTTCATCTCGCATTCCGCGCCCTGCCCCAAGGCGGCGTGAATCTCGTTGCGGGCCAGCAGCCCGCCGAAAGCCAGGTTATGCTGGACGAAACGGGCGTCACGCTGCTGGCTCACGTAGACACCGCCGAAATGGTAGGCGCGCGCGGACTCGCACTGCAACTTGCAATGCTCCAGTCGCGCGCCCTCCTCCAGCACGATCTCCGTCACCGCATTGCTGAGATAGCCCAGGCCCGCCGCGCCGGCGAAGGTCTCCACTAGATACCCCTGGGCACTGGCGCCCAGGCACACCACGCTGCGGGTATTGGCCAGCATTTCGGGGCTGGTGGCGATGTGGAGTATCTGCAGGGGACGTTCCAGCACGACGCCGCGCGGCAGGTCGATGAAGACGCCATCTGAGAAGAAGGCGGTGTTCATGGCGATGAAGCCGTGCAACTCGCCGGACAGCGCGCTGCCCAGCAGTGCTTCCAGCCGCTCCGGCGTTTTTGACAAAGCTTCGGCCATGGACAGGACGGTCACGCCATCCGGCAGGCCCTCAAGGCGCGAGGCGGACACCTGGAACTGGCCATCCACCAATACCAACGACCAGGCATCGGCCAGACGAAAGGACTCGGCCCACTTCGGAAAGCCCACTGCTTCGGCGGCAGCCAGTGCGGGCTTGAACAGCTTGCGCTCGATAGGCGAGACGTTGGTGTAGCGCCATTCCTCCGCCCGCGGGGAAGGAAATCCGCCCGCCGCGAACAAGGCGCCCGCCGCCTGCCGCCGGGCCTGGAGCCAACCCAGGTGCTGGCCCGGCAAACTCCCGGCCAGTCCTTGATAATATTGTAGATAATCCGCCGCCGTCATGCTCAGGCCCCCACCGCCGCTTGCTCGATCCAGCCGTAGCCCTTGCTTTCCAACTCCAGCGCCAGGCCGGCGCCGCCGGTCTTGACGATGCGGCCGTGGGCCAGCACATGCACCTGATCGGGTTTAATGTAATCCAGCAGGCGCTGGTAATGGGTGACCAGAACGAAGGATCGGTCGGCGGCGCGCAGGGAGTTCACGCCTTCGGAGACGATCTTGAGGGCGTCGATGTCCAGGCCCGAATCGGTTTCGTCCAGGATGCACAAAGAAGGCTCCAGCACCGCCATCTGCAGGATTTCGTTGCGCTTCTTCTCGCCGCCCGAGAAACCCTCGTTGACCGCCCGATAGAGGAACTGCTCGTCCATGTCCACCAGCTTGACCTTCTCCTTGATGATCTTGAGGAAGTCCATAGCGTCCAGTTCATTCAAGCCGCGGTGCTTGCGCACGGCGTTCAGGGCGGCCTTGAGCAGATAGACGTTGCTGACGCCGGGAATCTCCACCGGGTACTGGAAGGCCAGGAACACCCCCTCCCGCGCGCGCTCCTCCGGGCTCATGGCCAGCAGGTCGCGGCCCTGGTAGGTAATGCTGCCTTCGGTGACCTCGTAGCCATCGCGGCCCGCCAGCACATGGGACAGGGTGCTCTTGCCGGAACCGTTGGGCCCCATGATGGCATGCACCTCGCCCGGCTTGATGTGCAGGCTGATGCCCTTGAGTATGGGCTTGTCCTCGACGCGTACGTGCAGGTTCTCGATCTTCAACATGGTTATTGACCTATCTTGAGGTGCCTAGTGCACCGGAATTCGTTTGCGCAACTCATATTAGGATGCGCCGACCTCGGGAGGCGCATCACTCGCGGGCATGCATCTAACCGACGCTGCCTTCCAGGCTGATGCCCAGCAGCGCCTGCGCTTCCACGGCGAACTCCATGGGCAGTTCCTTGAACACTTCCTTGCAGAAGCCGTTGACGATCATGGACACGGCATCTTCGGCGGAAAGCCCGCGCTGCTGGCAGAAAAACAACTGGTCCTCGCTGATCTTGGAGGTGGACGCCTCATGCTCCACCTGGGCTGTGGGCTGCTTCACCTCGATGTACGGGAAGGTGTGGGCGCCGCAGCGGTCGCCGATCAGCAGCGAGTCGCACTGGGTGTAATTGCGGGCGTTTTCGGCGCCCTTGAGCACTTTCACCAATCCGCGGTAGCTATTCTGCGCGCGGCCGGCAGAAATGCCCTTGGAAATGATGGTGCTGCGCGTGTTCTTGCCGATGTGGACCATCTTGGTGCCGGTGTCGGCCTGCTGGCGGTGATTGGTGACCGCCACGGAATAGAACTCGCCGATGGAATTGTCGCCTTTGAGGATGCAACTGGGGTATTTCCAGGTGATGGCCGAGCCCGTCTCCACCTGGGTCCAGGAAATCTTCGAGTTCACACCCCGGCACTCGCCGCGCTTGGTGACGAAGTTATAGATGCCGCCGCGACCCTCTTCATCCCCCGGATACCAGTTCTGCACCGTGGAATACTTGATCTGGGCATCGTCCAGCGCCACCAGTTCCACCACCGCGGCATGTAACTGGTTTTCATCGCGCATGGGCGCGGTACAACCTTCCAGATAGGACACATGGCTGCCCTCGTCGGCGATGATGAGGGTGCGTTCGAACTGGCCGGTCTTGGCCGCGTTGATGCGAAAATAGGTAGACAGTTCCATGGGGCAGCGCACGCCCTTGGGGATGTAGACGAAGGAACCGTCGGTAAACACCGCCGAGTTGAGGGCGGCGAAGAAATTGTCACCGGTGGGCACCACGCTCCCCAGGTATTGCCGCACCAGGTCGGGGTGGTTCTGGATGGCCTCGGACATGGAACAGAAGATGACGCCCACCGCCGCCAGCTTGTCCTTGAAGGTGGTGGCGACCGAGACACTATCGAACACCGCGTCGACCGCCACGCCCGCCAGGCGCTCCTGCTCGTACAGCGGGATGCCCAACTTCTTGTAGGTCTCCAGCAATTTGGGATCCACCTCGTCCAGGCTCTTGGGGGCTTCCTTGGACTTGGGCGCGGAGTAATAACTGATGGCCTGGTAGTCCACCGGCGGATAATCCACGTAGGCCCAACTCGGCTCGCTCATGGTGAGCCAGTGCCGGTAGGCCTCGATGCGCCATTGCAGCATCCAGTCGGGTTCGCGCTTCTTCAGGGAGATGGCGCGGATCACGTCCTCGTTGAGTCCCGGCGGAAAGGTGTCGGACTCAAGCTCGGTTACGAATCCCTGCTTGTATTCCTGGGAGATGAATTTCTCGATGGTCTGCGCCGTTGCTGACATGGCGATCTCTCCGCTCAATAGTTCTTGATTGATTTTTGGATACTGGCGACCGGAATGCGGTATTCATCCGGCAGTTTCCCGCCGGGACGCGCCATGTCGGCCAGGCTCACCGATTCCAGCGCCGCCCGCACGGCCCGGTTGATCACTTCCCAGCTGCCGCGCGCGTCGCAGGAGGAAGACTGTTCGCAGCCGCCGCGCTCGCCTTCGCATTCGGTCAGGGCGATAGGGCCTTCCAGGGCATAGATCACCGCCGCCACGCTGGTTCCCTCCGGAGTGTGGGCCAGGGCATAGCCGCCCTTGGCGCCGCGCGTCGACTTCAGGATCCGCGCCTTGGCCAGGGCCTTGAGGATCTTGCTGACGGTGGGCACAGCCACCCCCGTCGCATCGGCGATCTCGCCGGCGGCGAAGGTGTGCTCCGGGTGCTTCGCCATGTAGCCGAGCATCACCACAGCGTAGTCGGTCAGTCTGCTGATTTTAAGCATGCGCCCTCCAATTGAGGACCATTTTAGTCCTAATTAAAAACGCAGTAAACACCTTGGGCATTTCATTCAGGCATGGCGCGCACTTGATCGCCGCCGCCTAACACGTTTAGATAGGGGCTCCCAACTCCACATAAGGAATAGCAAAGGGTGAGCTCACGACAAGCGCGGATGCACGACACCTCCTGGCTGAACTTTCTGGCATGGCTCCTGCTCTGGGCGGGCAGCGCCTTGGCCGCCGACACGCCCGAATTGCCCGGCATGGCCGACAATCCCCTGGCCGGAGGCATCCAGGCCCTCCTGCGCGAAGGCGTGCACCCCAAGCTGCGCTGGAGCCAGTTCCCGGATATGCAGCCGGCCCTGCAGCAGCTTTACCAGGGCAATCAATTCCGCCCCCTGTGGACACGGGAAGGCCGCGCCAGCAGCCAGGCCAAAGCCGTGGTGGCGAGCCTGGCGGAGGCCTCCAGCCGCGGCCTCAACCCCGAGGATTACGACACCAAGTTATTGCATGACTGGCTGCATCAGATCGACAGCGGACAACACGCGAGCCCGCAAAATCTCGCGTCCTTCGACGTCGCCCTGAGCCTCGAACTGATGCGCTATGCCTCCAGCCTGTACGTGGGCCGGGTGAACCCGCAACACGTGAACTTCGGCCTGGACATCGCACCCAAGAAGCTGGATCTGCCGGCCTTGCTCAAGGATCTGGCCAGCCGCCACGATCCGGCCGAGCAGGTATCCGCGCTGGAGCCCAAACTCAAGCTTTACGAAAGCCTCAAGCACGCTCTGGCGCGTTACGAGCAATTGGCCGCCGCCAATCCCGAGCCGCCTCAGTTCAGCTTTCCAGCCAAGTTCAAGCCTGGCGACCGCCATCCGGAGATCAAGACCCTGCGGCTCTGGATGACCACCTTGGGCGACATGCCGGAAAGCGCACACGACAACGACATTTATGACAAGGACCTGGCAGCAGGGGTCAAAAGTTTTCAGAAGCGGCACGGCCTGGCCGCCGATGGCGTGATCGGCAAGACCACCCTGGCCGCCCTCAACTACCCGCTGAGCGCGCGGGTCAAGCAGATTCAGCTAGGGCTGGAGCGCCTGCGCTGGCTGCCGGAGCGCTTCGAGGGACGGTACATCATCGTCAACATACCCTCCTTCGAACTGTTCGCCTTCAGTGACGACCTGGGCAGGCCGGACCTGAAGATGAACGTGATCGTCGGCGAGGCCATCAATGGCCGCAATACGCCGGTGTTCCACTCGGACATGACCTATGTGAACTTCAGGCCCTACTGGAACGTGCCCTACAAGATCACCGCCAAGGAGTACCTGCCCATCCTCCTGCGCAATCCGGGTTATCTGGCACGCAACAACATGGAGATCGTCCCCAATTTCTCACCCAATGCGCCGGTGTACGAGCCCAATCTGGACACCATCGCGCAGTTGTCCACCGGCGCCCTCAAGCTGCGGCAGAGGCCGGGGCCCAAGAATGCCCTTGGCCTGGTGAAATTCGCCTTCCCCAATACCAATAACGTCTATCTGCACAGCACGCCCAGCCAGGGCCTGTTCAAGAAGGCGCGGCGCGACTTCAGCCATGGCTGCATCCGCGTCGAGGACCCGGTGGGACTGGCGGAATACGTGCTGGCGGAGCAGGCTGAGCCCTGGACGCGGGAACGCATCGAGGAGGCCATGAAGGCCGACAAGCCGAAGATCGTGAGCTTGAAAAAGAGTCTGCCGGTGTATCTGTTCTATTCCACCGTGCTGGCGGACGACAGCGGCGACGTAATGTTCTTCAACGACATCTACGGACACGACCAGATCCTGCAGGACCTGCTCGCCAAGGGCTTCCCCTACCCGGTCTGACCGACTTCAGTAAAGCATCCAGTCCCGCAGGCGCGGCGGCAAGCCACCTTTGCCGACAACGGTCAGTGAACTGCCGGGGTCCGATAGGCACGCGTTGGAGTTTACCCCGGCAGTGTCGAAGGAGGGATTGCCCAGGTTGGCAATGGCGCCGGCAAGGTTAAGTTGTGGCGCCGTCACGCTAATGTTGCCGCTGAGGCCTGTCCGCGAGACGGCGCGGATGATGTTGGCTCCAAACACGCCGACTGACCAGGCACCTGCCAGCCGTGCGAAATCTAGGTAGTCGCCAGACGTCACGTCCCGGCCGTTGACCTGGCTGCCGCTGGGCATCAGCGCACGAACATCGAGGCGGACATCGCCGCCGTTGCCGCTGGTCGCGTTGGCCTCGACCAGCCCGGTCTCCATGATCAGATTGCCCGCCGACAGGGTAATATCGCCGCCGTCACCCCCTTTTCCAATCACCGAACTCCTGATGTGGGAAGCGTCCAGATGCGCAGTGGAGCCTCCATGTACAACGATATTGCCGCCGTTGCCAAATTTCGCGGACGTCGTCAGCGATGAACCGACCAGGTTCAGCGTGGACGCGAAATTCAGCCGAATACTCCCAGCATCCGTCGTTCCAGCGGAATTGGTTGTTATGCCGCTATTCCTCAATGAAACTCTAGGCGAATCTATTTCGATCGTTCCAGGCTGAGCAAAAAAGGTGACTTCAGGTGTCGCAAGATTTTCGATGCTGATTTGCGCCTTGTCTTCTAGTTCAAATGACTCGCGGGCGCTGATCCGGATGCCACCGATCAGTCCACCCGATTCCTTCTCCGCGCGCGCATTGATAGCAGAGTGACTGACGTGGAGTCTCCCGGTATCGATGGCGACCAATCCCGCATTGGCGGTGCCTCGCGTCGATGAACTGACTGTTCCATTGCTCGCGAGGGCAAGGACAACGGGCGCATGGATTTGAATAGCGCCGGCTTGCACGTTACCGGACGTGTCGGCGTTGACGGTTCCGCCCGTCACGGAAACCCGTGGCGCACGCACCGACAGGTTTCCGGGAACAAGAACCGTGGGCTCTGCAAGCATCGCCTCATTGGCAATGGAAATGACGCCGCCATTCTTAACCCTCAGTTGCTCCCCGGCCTTTACGCCGATGTTGCCCGTCTGACCGCTCGATTCCGTGCCAAACGATTCCGCAACGATGTTGCCGCCATCCACCGCGATCCGCCGGCCACTGACACGGACGTCGCCGCCTGCGCCCGCGCCGGCGGTGCTACTGGAAATCACGCCGCCGCGAACGACAGAGACTTGCTGCTTGGCGCTCACGTTCACAGCCCCGGCGTTCCCGGTGCTGCCGGGCTCCGCTTGCGACCCGATCCCCGTATCAAACCCGGCGTTGTCATATCCATCCACCAGAAGATTGCGCCCGGCGGACACTGTCACTGTACCGGCAGCGCCCCCGGAGAAGGTGGTACTGTCAATTTGCCCCCCATTCAGCACCGTTATATCCCGCCCGGCCGCCACCGTAACGGTGCCCCCGCGTCCCAGGCTTCCCGGGTCGCCCGCCGCCTGGGAGGAAATGAGCGCGGGAAATTCAAAGCCCTGTCCATCTACCGTCACGTCTCGTCCAGCGTCGACGATCACCGTACCCGCCTGACCTTCGCCCAGCGTGCTGCTGTCAATCTGTCCGCCATTTCCGACCCAGACATCGCGTATCGCTGCCACCGTCACCGCTCCCGCGTCACCGGTGCTGTCGGGGCCCGCCGCCGATGAGATGCCGGCGGCAAATTCGATGTTCGACATTCCGTCGACGCGCACATCCCGCCCCGCAGTCACCATTACCGAGCCTGAATTTCCCCTGTTTAAGGTCCTCACGCTCACAAGGCCACTGTTCTGCACCACCACGTCCCGGTTGGCTGTCACCGCAACGCGGCCGGCATCTCCGGTACTGCCAGGTCCTGCCTGAGACCTTATCCACGCGCGCGAACCGCCCTTGCCTGCTCCGCCGACCCGCACGTCGAGACCGGCCCTGGCTGTCACCGCGCCAGCCCGGCCAGTCCCGGCCGTACTGCTGCTGAGTTCACTTCCATTCAGAACCTGGAGATTTCCAGTAGATGTCGCTTCAACCGCACCCGCCCGGCCCGGTCCCAAGGCGTCGGCCGTTGCCCTCGACTCATCCAGTCGCAGCGAAGTCGCCTGCAGGCGCACGCCGCCAGCTTCCGGCGCGTCATGCTTTCCCATATTATTCGCCGCTACTTCGCTGCCGGCACGGGAGCCGGAGATCGCGATCCGCCCGCCGCTCATTCCAATCCGTCCGCCGCCATCCCCGCTGGTCGAGAGGGTACTATCATGGATCGTGACAGGACCGGCGTTGTTGTCCGACAACGCCTCAACCGGCAACGGCAGGTTTCCTGACCCGTCGCGCTCGAGACGCACCTCCCCCGCCCCCCGGGTTGCGGTCATACGGACCTCCCCTGCCTGGGCCCTGAGGGTGGCGCCATCCTTGACCCGGATTTCGCCCCCCGCCACGTCCAGGGCCTGACCTGGCTTGACTTCCAAGTGCGCGCCATCCACCTGGATCAGGCCGTTGTTGGCTGGCGAGGTGCCGAGATAACCAAAAGCCGCCGGCACCGCCGACGACAGGGTGCTGACGCCGGGGTCCTTGGCGCTGTAGCGGGAGCCATCCTTGAGCCTGAGTTCGTCGGCGGTGCTCACGTGGAAGGCCGCCGGCACATCCACCCGTGCGCTGCGCGCGAAGGTGACGCCTTTGGGATTTATGAGGTACACGTCGGCATGGCCCACGGTGGAGCGCAGGGTTCCGGCGATGTCCGAAGCGCTGTCGCCGGTGACGCGGGAAATCACGTTCTTGAGCGCGCCATCGCCGGTGAAGGTGACGGTCTGGCCCTGGCTCACGTTGAATTCGGAGAAGCTGTGAAAGAGGTTGCGACCGGAGGTGGACCCCATCTCCTGGGTAATGGTGACATCAGAGCCGCTTAACGAACGCGTCTTGCCCAGCCAGTTGCCGTTGGCCCCCACGGTGCCGTCGGTACGGACGCCGCCGGATCCGGAGGCCGGGTCGGACAGCGCGATGACGCAAAGCGCAAGGCCGCCTCGCGCGGCTAGTTCCCTAAAGCGATGGTTCATGTCCGCCCCTCCGAACGCTCCCGGATTTCATCCCACTTTGCCAGAAGCGCCCCGGTAGGCAAAGCCCGCGGCGTCTGGTAAGCAGGAACCCGCCCCGGCACCGGCTGCCGGGGCAGGTACGTCCGAGCACTGCTCAGAAGTAAATCAGGGACGCTGAACAGGTGAGATCCAGGTATTTGGATGCCTGGATGATGCCCTCAAGAGAGTCGGGAACCAAGGGCGTCTGCGTTGTGGTGAGTACGAGCTGGCTTTGAAACGGCAGCGACTCGGACCCCAGAGCGATCTCGGGAATGATCACGGCGACACGTCGGACGTAAAGATCAGGCGCCTGCTCCAGGGTTGCGCTCCAAAGTTGACCGATCGAACTGCGCTCAGTAAGGATCTCCGGGTCGCGAAAGCTGAATTCTTCCTTGCCCAGCCTGATCTGCAGCTGCGTCGCCTCGGGCATGATGCCCACATCGTCCCCTCCGCCCACGGTCAGAGCCACGCTGGCGTTCTTGCCCTCGCAGGCATAGTGGTTGGGGGTCTGGGCCGCACCTGCGGTCCATGGCAGCGCCATACTCAACAGGGCGAGTATTCTCATGATGGATGTTGCGGTATTCATAATGAAGCTCCAATTTCTTTGGATAACGGACGGATGCGGTGATGGCAGGGCTACTGCTCTTGGACTGGCGGTCGGCCATCACCGGGGCTGTTGGGCGGGCCACCCACCGGGCTGTCGACGCCGCCTCCCGGAGGAGGGGCCTGGTTGGGATGCTCAGTTACATAGATCGTGTGATTGATCCAGTCCCTCAGACGGCCCTCGATCACATCCGAGAAGGCCGCGTACTTTTCCCCCTCCTTGCATCCTTTCTTGCTGAAACTGGTGACGCCCACCAGGAAGGGCCTGCCATCGTCGGCAAATGCGATGAGGGCGCCTCCGCTGTCGCCCGGACAGCTGCTTGCCTCGCCGCTGGCGATGATCTTGTCGTCCATGTCCCAGTCCCAGGTCTCCCAGAACCATCCCGTAGGCGCCGCGCAATCGTTCCAGATCGCCATCATTCCCGTCATCAGCCGATCCGATGAGCCGCCAGAGGCGCTGGTCATTCCCCAACCGAGAATCATGCCATCGGCGAGCTTGCGCACCGGACACCCATCCCACCGCCCACCCCCGGGGCCTGGATAGTAGACCGGACCCGATCTCAGCTGGCTCCGGCGATACGCGCTATTCGCGGGCACCCCCATAGACAGGATGTCGCCGGAGTCCTGGTTCGGCCCAGGGGGTGTCAATTGCAACAGAGCGATATCGTCGTGCTGGCTCCGCTCGTAACTCGGGTGCACAAAGATATTGCTCACATTCCTGATCGTCCCGGCCTGGCCGAAGCCACCGCCATTGATGTCCGTTGCGCCGATGCGCGCCGTGACGCGGGCAGGTTGGCGGGTCATGCTGCTGTTCATCGGTTGAATGCAGTGGGCGGCGGTAACCACCCATCCCGGCTGGATTTGCGTGCCGCTGCAGAAAGGCACGCTGTTGGAGTCCTCCAGGCGTGCGTTGAAACGGAAGGTACCGGGTGAAGCCGGCGTCCCCCCTATCACGTCCTGGATGATGTCGGGCGCCGCGGCGGGTACTTCCGGCGTTTCCGCCACCGGTTCCGCGGGCACCTCCGGTTCGGTGTCGACCGGCTCATCCGACCCGGGCGATGTTGGTATGGCCCGGGCCCCATGAGTCCACGAGGCCATTGCGACCGCCACGACAAAAGCACCGGCCACGTTTGCTAACTGATTGGTTTTCATGATGGGTTCCTTAGAAGATAGGCTGAACACGGATACAGACAGCCAGCGCGGAGGATCAAGGTTCTTGATCGGGCGACTGGCATCGTCAAAGGTTCAGTCGCTCCAGCTGCGAGACCGGTTCAAATCTTTTGGAAAGACACGTGGCGCGCGCAAACCGTGCTGCTGCCTAAGCGGATACGCTCGGGCGTTGCGGCGATCTAGAGCCAGTCGCCCACGAGGCTGAAGGGAGCCCAGAAATAGGGGTGCCGAAGGGCCTTGTCGCTCAGCAGATGGCGCTGCGCCTCCTGCAGCGCCTTGGCGCGGCTGACGCCTGGTTCGCGCAACTGGTGGTAAAACGCGGTCATGAAAGCCGAAGCCGCCTGATCGTTCACCGGCCAGAGGGTGCCGAGGGTACTGCGTACCCCGGTCTTCAGGGCGATGCCGCTGAAACCCAGGGGTGCGCGGTCGTCGCCCTCGGCGGTCTGGCAGGCGCTCAGGCTCAGCAGTTCCACCGGCTGACGGGCGAACTTGTCCGAACGCAGGAGAAGGCGCAGCTGGTCCCAGTTCATCACCTGGTCATATGCCAGGATGAAGCTGGTTTCCGCCGTGGGACCCATGATGCCGTGGGAGGCTATGTGAACGATGGCATAGGGTTTGCCCATAAGCTCCTGCTTGAAGCGCGCCGCGGTAAAATCCTTGCCCAGTAGCACCGTGGACGGCATCACGGCGCTGAGGTTGTTCAGTTCCTGGGCTACCCCCGGTAGGCGCAGGGCTTCCCGGATGCTGCTACGGGCGCCGGGGTCGGGCGACAAAGAGCCGCGCGGCCGATTTCCCGTTGTCGACAACGCGCGGCGGCGAGCATGGAGTCCGCGCGTTCCTTCGATGTCGATGCCGTCAAGGAATGTTCCCGGCAGTTGGTCGATGACGTCTCCAGGCTCGTCCAGCCCCGCCAGCAGGGCTTCCGACCGGCGCATTTCCAGGTGCGCCGGCGCGATGAGGCTGAGCCCCGGCGAGATGCTCACGGCATAGCGCTCGGCCAGGAATCGCTGACCATCGTATAGCGCGGCCAAGGGTATAAGCCGCATGACGCCGTCGGGCACCACCACCAGCGTCTGCACCTGCTTCTCCCGCAACCAGGGCTCGACGGGCTCGATCAGCCAGCCATGTAGCACGCGCGCCAGATCCAGCACATCATCACTGGCACTGCGCAAAGAGCCGGCGAAGCGCCGCACAGCATTCCGAAGCACCTCGCCGGCCACCGGTCGACCGAATTGCTTCAGGTTGCCGCCAATGCTGACCAGCAGTTCCAACCGGTCTGGCAGGATGATGGGATAGAGCACGGCCGTCTGCGGTTCCACCGCGTCCACCACGGTGGCCGACACAGGCTGCACGGCACAGCGCCCTCCGAGGAAATCCTCGAACTCCGACTGCTTGATCAATTCGACCACCTGTCGCGCGAGGCGCAAAGTGTCCTGGGCGGGACCGTGTGGCTCGCTGCCCGCCTGGTTCAACAGCAGGTCGGCGTACTGCAAGTAAAGGGGCTCCAAGGTATCCCGAAACGAGGAGCGGCCATCGCGGTAGGTGAGCGGCATGTCGGCGCGCACCGCCTCCACGTGTTCCACGGCCCTGCGGTAGTAATCCCGGGCCTCGTCGCGCCGTGCGAGGGACCGCAGCAGCCGGCCCTGCCGCCAGTCCAGATCCAGCAGCAGGTCATGGAATTCATCCGGCGCCGCAGCCAGCGCCTGGTGATTGAGCTGCAGGGCATCTTCCGTCTGTCCGGCCTCCTCATAGAGCTGGGCCAACTCGCCCAGCACCTCCGCTTGCAGACGCGTATGCATCCCCGCCCCATCCCGAGCCGCATTCAGCGCCCGGTGAGCGAGGATTCGCCCTTGATTTCCCAGTTTGGCCGCCTGAGCCGCCAGGTTCACCAGATAAGCCGAGCGCTCCGGCCCAATGGGCGCCGTTCGCAACCGCTCATCCAAGGCTTGCAAGGCCGCTTGGCGCTGCACGCGAGGCAGCAGATCGATTCCCCCCAGTTCAATGCCGGCTCTTAGTAAGCGTTCATCCCCGGCCAAGGACAGCGCCTGGCCCTGCAAGGCCCTGGCGCGTTCGCTTTCGCCCTGCGCCGCGAGGAGATGGGCAAGGGTAGACTTCCACCGCGCCAGTTCTCTGCCGCCGTCGGTCGTCAACTTGATAGCCCGCTCCAAGAAGGTTCCTGCCAGCTTGTCGTGCCGAAGCTGAAAGTGGATCATCCCGAGATAGCCGGCGGCCTTGGCTCTTTCCTGCGGGGACGGCGCTTGCCTCTCCGCGATCTCGAAGTGGCGCATCGCCAGGGCATAGTGGCCCGCGCGCAGGTACTCCAGCCCGGAAGTTACGGGGTCGGTAGCACGCGCCGGGGGGCTCGCCAACAGCAAGGCCAGCAGTGGCAGCGACTTAGAAAGGGACACGGACCAGACAATGACATGGCGCACGAGGCCCTGTGCGGGAGTCCGAGGTCGTTGGCGTATGTATCGGGACGCGATCGATAAGGCGGTTCGCAAGGGTCAGCCTCCCGATGTCAAAAGGCGTCGATCCGGCCCTGGAAGTGGATGCCCTGGTCCTGAAGATCGTCGGCGTCGGAGGTGGGCGTGCGGTCGAGCGCATAGCCATAGTAAAGCTCGCCGTGCAGTGTCCGGTAGTCGGCGTTGAAGCCGATGCCGATCGAGGTCAGGGATTTAGATGCCTGACCCAGGTTCCAAGCGGCGCCGTAATCCAAAAATGGCACCAGAACCAGCCGGTAGGGCTCTTCAGTTCCCTGCAAAACCGGGATATGCAACTCGCCGGAGAGCGCGTAACCCTGGTCGCGCACCAATTCGTTCTCCCGATACCCGCGCACCGTGCCGACGCCACCCACGGCAACCTGTTCCAAGGGCAACAGGGGCGCGTCGCTCAGTTGTACCATGCCTCGAAACAGCACCTGCAGGCCGTCATCGGTGAAGCGGTGGGCATACTGGGCCTGGCCCAGCCAGGCGAAAAATTCGCTGCTGGGATAGTCCGGGTTGGATCTTGGGGTCGCTCCGAGGGCATTCAGCCCCACGCTGAAGGTCGAGCGAAAAGACACAACGTCGGCATCCCATCGCCTCTGGAAATCCTGAAAGATGCGCAGGACCGTCGCCTGATTCCTTCCGCTGGGCTCCCCCTGCACGAATGAAAAAGGTCTTCCGCCAAGTTCGGTTTCATTCTCGCGCACATTGAACGACACCCCCAGGTTCAGGCGCTGGCGCAAACTGTTGATGAAGGGATGGGTGACGGCCCCTTCCAGGGTGTGCACCTGACTGCGTATGTCCAGGTTATCAACCGGTTCCTCGACAACGGACGCATCGCCCTCGTCAAAGCGGACGTAAGCCTCGGTGCCCAGATCTCCAATGGGCAGGCGAAAGCCCCCGGTGAAACGGTCGGAGCCATCACTGGTGGTGAATGTGAAATCCAACAGATCGCCGAGCCCGGTCAAGTTTCGAACCCAAATGGAGGTGCCGAAGGCCTCCGCGCCAATGGAGGGCGGGCGGTAGTTGTCACCAAAAAGGGTCAACTGATAGGGGCGGTCGCGGACCACATCCACGTCCAGGATAGCGGAGCCAGGCGTGATTCCGGGCAGAATGCGACCGTTCATGCGCCGAATCAGGGGATCGGATAGGAGCATTTGGAATCGTTCCTGGAGGCTTGGCAGGTGTAAGGGCTCGGCAGGCTCCGGTAACAGGCGGTGACTGATGTACCCTGCTCGCAGCCGTTCGTTGCCGTGCACCCGCACCCTAGCAAGTCGGCCCTCTTCCATGCGTATGCGCAGGACCCCATCCCGGTAGCCGTTCTTCGGGATTACTGCGCCGGAGTTGATGTAGCCTCGCTCGATGTAAGCCCTGGTCAGCGCTTGGCGCAGATTTTCGATCTCCTCCAGGCTGACCATGCGACCCTCGAGCGGTTTCACCAGTTCACGGATCATGCTTTCGGGCAGGCTGGTTTTGCCGTCTAACTGCACTCGCCTGAGCAAATAGCGCTTACCCTGGGGTGTTTCAGCGAGTTGCTGCACCTTGGGAACTGGCGGCAATACAAGCCCGGGCGGGACACCCGATGGCACGAAGTCCGGTAGCTTGGGCTGATCGCCGCTTGGCCTGAGCGGGAGTTGCTGATAGCCCGTTCCGAGTGCCTCCGAAGCCCCGGATAGAAGGCAGAGCGTAAACGTTCCGATTACAAAGCTCTTTGCAACATTGCATCTCGATTGCGCCCCGCGAAAACGAGCTATGCAGGGCCGTCGGGCCATGCCTGCTGCGACGCAAGCGCCAATAGCTAGTTTTCTACCAGAGCGGATCGCGCCTGAATCTTCCGGTGCTCGCTTTCCCTGCATGCTTTCTAACCAGGCCCTTTGCTCGCCGCCGCTTGAAACTCTGGAAACTTCGTTAAGACATTGATTACACGAAAGATCAGCCTACTTGTCAAAGCGGCAGGATCCAAGGACGTTACTGACGCGGGCCGCTCACGCCCCGCGCTACCTTACCAAGTATTTCAATTCCGTCGAGGAATTACGGCGAAAGGTTCAAGCCGGGCGCTGTGACCATGCATTGGGCGTGTCTGCCACAACCTCCAGTAGACGATAGCCATCGACAGCTTTAGATCTGATTACCTCAGGACTGGCCAGTGAGACGACATGAGGCTGTCCGCTTTTGTACGAGGCCCAGAACTCCGCAAGTTCGGTCGGGCCACGAGCGGAGCTTGCTGCGCTGATGAATCTTGAAAATTGATGAACCGAATGGCGACTCGCTTCGACTGAACTCATGACGCTGCTCAATCGGGAACCGACTCTCGGGGCAAGGTCGTCGAGACGTTTCAATCAACCCAGTTACATTCAGTCGAAGGAAAAAGCAATGAACGCAATCTCAAAAATCCGTGCCACCGCCATGCTGCCTCTGGTGTTCGGGGCCGCGCTTGCGCAAGCGAATCCGGAAGTTGGTGGCGATTACTCTTTCGCCAGCTTCAAGAACCTCCTGGACACCGACACCGTCGTCAACACCGTGGTGGTTAAATGTCCCGCCGCGGGCACTTTGGTGGCGAATGCCAGCGCGCAGATCAGCATGGATTCCATGTTCGTACCCGGCGAAGCGGAGGTCATCTATGGCATCACCAAAAATTCGACCGCCACCGATATCAATCAGCACCATCTCCTGCGCCAATTTACGGAAAGCGGCACCACCTTTGGAACGGCCAGCTATCAGCGTACCGATACCTGCGTCTTGAACCAGACCGTCACCTATCGCGTTATTGCCCACAAGGTCTCGGCGCAATCCGCCAGCGCCCAAAAATCGAGCCTGGCAGTGAGCTTTATCCGCGACAGGATTTAAGCGTCGATCTTCCCCCCTCAAAGCGCGCCTCCCCAGTCTCCTGCAGCCGCAGGAGACTGGAGGCCCGCGCTACCCGCTGACGGGCCATCCGTAAAGATGGCAGCCCATCTTGCATCAAGTCTCCCCACCTCGGCATGGGCCGTTGGCTCAGCCTATTGTGCCATGCCTCCTTCGGTCAGTGTGCTCTCCAGGCTCAGGATGATTACGTCTGTTGGCCAGGCCCAAAAATTCCCTCCCGGTATTTCGGGTCGACGGCGTCCTTGCCCCTTATTAACCCAGATTAACCCAGCCAATTTAAGGGCCGCTCTAACCTCGATTTGTGCCACCTCCGTCGCCCCCAACGCGGCGAGCCCCCATAAGAGCGCAATATGCGAACGCGCTGCGGAGCCGCCGAGCTACACGCAGTTCACGCAGCTTCAGGCGCCGAACAACGCCGAAGTCCGCGATTCGGAAAGCCAATGCGCGCGCTTTCTCCCGGCAATTGACCGAAGCTCCAGGAGTTTTCCAAACGACGCCCAACCAGCTCAGTCACGTCGCTCGAAAACGGGAACTGCCTGAAGTCAAGCATCCGCTCCACGCGCAACAGATCGAATCATGCCCAAGCGGTGGCTGGTGCTCCGTCAGGGAGCCTTTCCGTCGCGTCATGCAAATGCTCCCGATTTGGCTGGGTAAAATTGCCTTTTCTGCCAAGAAGGAATCCTGCGACCATAAAAATGAAAGCCGTGCTTGGGTTGGATGGGTCCTGAGCGGCGCCAAATAAAATTGCATGAACCGCCCCAAGTTTTTGAACGACTCAGTGAAGGAACGGAAATGGATCTGACGGAAGACGAGATTGGCGACCTCCTCGGTGCCATTGCCGCCCGGATTCCAAGAAGCGCGGCGGAACGGGCCATGCAAGTCATATACGAAGGCTTCAGCCTTTCCGTGCGGAACTATGTCTGGAAAAATTGGACCCGGGACACGCATATCATCGAGGAGGTCGTGCAAGACACGCTTTTCGAGGTTTGGCGGCAACCCGAACGCTTCCGGGGCGAGTCCCGCTTCAAGACCTGGCTGCTGGGCATCGCTCGCAACAAGGCGGTCGACAAACTGCGCAAGTCTCGCCCGACAGAGGATCTCTCCGAGGAACTGGAGCAGACCCTGGCGGCCGAAATGCCGACCATCACCGACGTGATCGCTGTCGAGCAAATCCGAATGAGCCTGAGGGCCTGCATGGACAGCCTCACGGTAGCCGGTCGGCTGTCGCAGGCGCACCGAGAGATCCTGCATCTGGCCTATGTGGAAGATCTGGACATCGCAGAAATGGCGCAGATCGTCCAGTGTCCGGAAAATACGGTGAAGACTCGCCTCCACCATGCGCGATTGCGCATCAAAGATTGCATGAGCCGTCGCCTCCTAAGCGGAGAATGCCATGATCAATGAACAGCCCGAGCGAGAACGCTTCGAGCAATTGCTGCCAGGATATGTGTGCAACCGGTTGGATCGCTCGGACCGCGAGTGGCTGGAACAGTTTGTCCGTGCGCACCCCGAACTCGCTACACACGTGGCAATCGAAGAGGGTCTGCGCGATGTGCTCCGCTCGGAAATTCCCAGAGCGCCTGGACGTCAGGGTTTGGAAGGCTTTATGGCGTGCGTTCGCGCGGATGGCAAGGCACCGTCGTCGAACTGGCTACAAAGATTCCGCGAGAGCTTTGCACTGCCCATGATGAAACCAGCGTGGGCTGCCCTGGGAACCCTTGTGATCGTCCAGAGCGGAATCATCGCGTTTCTTGTTGCTGCCCGAAGCGGCACGGGGGAACTGCTGATGAGCGAAGCCGAGCCGGTGCCGTGGCGTTCAGTCAGTCCGGCACCCGCGGCGCCAAGCGGGCCCGTGCTGCAAATCAGCTTCAAACCCACGGCAACGGAGGCGGAAATCCGCCTTCTTCTGGTAAGGATTCGCGGCAGCATCGTCGCCGGCCCAGGCCAGTTGGGCCACTACATCGTACGCATCGAGGACGGCCAAGTGGCAGCCACGGCTCAGGAGCTGTCGACCCATCCAATCCTCGAAGCCGTCGAGGTGCTACCGGAAATTCCCCAAAAAGACTGATGGCTCATGAGCAAAGTGCTGGGGAGAGTCTCAAAACCGCGGGCATCGGCCAGCGCCCTCTTGCTGACCTCGATGTTGGTGTTGTCCCCATTCGCCGCGGGCGAGCCGGGCCGGCCGGCCGAGCCCCCCAAGTGGGTGGCACTGGTGATCGGCAACGGCGCCTATCCTTCCAGCCGGCTCAGGAACCCCGCCAATGACGCTATGGCGGTGGCGGAATCCCTCAAGGAACTGGGTTTCGACGTGGACCTGCAGACGGACTTGGACCAGAAAGCCATGTTGCAGAAGGTGTTCGATTTCTACCATCAGAAGGCCACGCGGAGCACCGTTCGGCTGATCTACTACGCCGGCCACGGCGCGCAGTACAACGGCCACAACTACCTGATGCCCGTAGACGCCAACTTCGGGCTGGAAACGGATATCCCCCGCACCGGCTTCCTGTTGGACGAATTGCGGCGTAGCCTGGACGAGCTCGGCCAAGGCGTCAGCCTGATCATTCTGGACACCTGCCGCATCCGCCTCTGCCCGCTGGGCCGCTGCCGTGGCGCAGCAAGCGGCCTCGATCTGGGCGCCGAAAACCGCTCCAGCGGTACTCTCATCGCCTATTCCACGGGACTTGGTAAACCTGCCAGCGATGGCCCGGAAGAAGACCATAGTCTCTATACTCACGCCTTGCTGGAACTCCTGCCAATTCCAGGGCTGTCGGTGGAAAAGCTCTTCCGCCGACTCAACGAGGAAGTCTTCAGGCGCAGCCAGGGACGGCAAAAACCAGAGTTCGTCGACGGTCTCATGGGGGACGAACTCTGCCTCCGTTCCGGTCCAAGCGGGACCTGTCCCGCCGTCTGACATGCCTTAGGCGCAGCCTGCTCCCGAGGCCAGTTCAATTTGTCACGGGGCTAAAGCAAAGCGCGCGGTTCCTGGGACCGAAGCCCCTGGCGGACCCGCGACGCCTGTCAAGCAGGGACTACCAGGAGCGTACGTCGCCGGTATCCATATGGATGAAATCGGACGCCCGGTAGTAGCCTACGCCGCCTTGCTCCAGGGCCAGCGCGGCAGTACGCAGGCTGCGCGTGCTCACATCCTCTGTGCGCAGGTCGATGGCCTTGCCCTGGATGTGCAGGCTGTGCTCGGCCACGCCGTGGCTGACCTTGCGCAGCATGGCGTTGGTTTCGGCTGAGCGGTAGCCGGAGATGATGTTGAACTCGCCGCGGCCGCGGGTCAGCACGGTAACGGCGTAGAGCAGGTCGAGCAGGGCCGGGTCCATGTTACGCACCTGATCAGAATGATGATCGCGCAAAAAATAGTTGAAGCGGGTCAACAATCGCCGGTCGTAGTTCTCCTGCGGGCAGCAGACGAAGCTCAGTTCCTCTTGGGTGTGGGTGTTGTAAAGGCTTATCCGGCGTTCCCTGCTGATGGCCTTGGCAAAGGCCTCGGTGGATGGCAGCAGCATGGTACCTGCCGCCGCGACGCCCACCCGCGTCAGAAAGCCCCGGCGGCTGATGCCGCGGCGCCCCTGGGGGTGCTTCAGATTATGCAACTTCATTCACTACAGTCCTCTCTCTATAGTCGCCGCTTGGTAAGCGGCAGCTCGGGGCTTCCAAAACAGCCCCGTTCAGACGGGCAACACTTTACTGACGAACTCACCACCAAATCAAGACTTCATTGCAACAAAAGTTTGCAGCATTTGCGCCAAACACGCGCTAGCGGCTCCAAGCATAGCAGTAGCTCATTGATTTTTCGAAGTTGATCGAAAAAGAGAGATCAGGCGTCAGGAAGGATGGCATCGAAATTTGCCGCCTGCTGGTGCGCCGGATCCGGCTGCGCACCATCACGGAGCAACTGGCAGGTCTGCATACCCGCTGCCCGCGCAGCGTCCAGTTCCGCGCCAATGTCGGAAAGAAACAGCATGTCGGCCGGCGCCATGCCTGCTGCCTCGGCGATCCGGGTATAGGACGAAGCCTCCTGCTTGGCGCCAATATGGGTATCGAAATATCCGGAGAACAGGGGCGTCAAATCCCCATACACCGTGTGTCCGAAAAGCAGCTTCTGCGCATACACCGAGCCCGAGGAATAGACGTAGAGCTTCAGGCCCTGCTCCGTCCATTCCCGCAGCTTGCGGGCAGCATCCTCGTAGATGTGGCCCTGGAAGTCTCCATTGCGGTAGCCCGCCTCCCAGATCAGGCCCTGCAGCGACTTGAGGGGCGTGGCCTTGCGGTCGGCGTCGATCCAGGCGAGCAATTGCTCCACCGCGTCTTCATCGCTCAGGGCTCTGCCGGCCAGATCCACGGTGTCTTTAAGCAAGCCACGCACCGTCGCCTCCTGGGCATGCCCACGGACGAACTCCGGCAGATGAGAGCGGGCATACGGGAACAGCACATCCTTGACGAAGGACAACGAGGACGTGGTGCCCTCGATGTCGGTGACGACAGCTCGGATCATGCCGGCTCCGCCAGAAAGGCGTCCAGCCTGGGGAAGCGCTCGGCGATATCGCTACCGGTGAACTGCGCCACCCAGCCCTCCGGCGTGGTGAATAGACGGATGCACTTGAGTTCGGGGAACTCGCCCATGTCGAACCAATGCTTTACGTTGGCTGGCACGCTGATGAGATCGCCCTGCTCGCACAGCACGGCATACACCTTGTCGTCCGGATGCAGGAAGAACAGCCCCCTGCCCTCGACAAAAAAGCGCACTTCGAAATCCGTGTGTATGTGCTCGGACAGGAACTTGGCCCGCAGTTCGGCACGCTGAGGGTTGTCGGGACGCACACTGATCACGTCCGCCGATTGAAAGCCATAGAACTCCTTCAGCCGCGCCACCGGTTCGGCATAGGCGGCGAGGATCTCATCCTGGCTGGCGTCCGACGCCAGGGCGCAACCGGCGGTCCACTGCTCGAAGGTGACGCCGATCTGGCTAAGTCGCTGTGCAATCTCGTCCGGCTGATCGAGCACCTCGGTCCGTTCGGGACCGCTGTCGGGGAAAATTTTCAATAGGCTCATGATGGCTTGGCTCCGTGTAGGCGCGTTTCCAGGTCGAACAGGAACTCCAGGGCCTCCACGTGACGGAGGGCGTCTTTCACGCTGCTGCCCCAGGTATAGAAGCCGTGGCCGGCGATGATATAGGCCATGAGGTCCGGGTGGTCCTCCATGTAATTTTCCACCTGAGCCGTCAAGCGCGCGATGTTCTGGTCGTTGCCGAAAATGGGTACGACAACCCGTGCTTGATGGGTGTCGATGCCTTCCAGGGCCTTCAGCAGTTCATAGTCCTCCAGGACCACTTCCCCCGTGAACCAGCGCGAAATCAGGGTGGCGCTGGGCGAATGAGGATGCAAGACCGCGCCCACCCCCGGGAACCGCCGATAAAGCGAGGTGTGCAAAAGGGTTTCCGCCGACGGCTTGCCACCGTCCAGGGAATGCCCGCCGGCATCCACCAGCATGATGTCCTCCCGCTTCAGATCGCCTTTGTGCCGTCCCGACACCGTAATGGCGATCCGCCCGTCGGAGAGCCGCGCCGAGAAATTGCCGCTGGTGGCGGGCACCCAGCCGCGCGCGTGGATGAAGTGCCCGGCCTCGATCAATTCATCGGCGCGGGCCAGAAACTCGTCGTGGGACACGATGGCCTCATGGAAAAACGCGAAGCGCCGATTGTAAGGCCCCGGCGTCCCTATCTCAAACTCCGAAAAGCATGCGCAGGCAATACAGGCCCATTGCTCTTATACTATGCAAGTTGATTTTGGCGCACGCCATTGCGCTGAGCTTATCGATCTTCGAGGCGAGGTTCTTCCCATGTGTCTGGCTATACCCATGCAAATCACCCGGATCGAAGGTCTGCAGGCCCGCTGCGCTGCCCGTGGCGTCGAGCGGGACGTCAGCCTGTTCCTGCTTCAGGACGAGCCGCCGCAACAGGGTGATTACGTTCTGATCCATGTCGGCTACGCCATTCAGAAGCTCACGGCGGAAGAAGCGCAGTCTGCCTGGGAGTTGTTCGACCAGATGGGCGGGGAAGAAATCCTGAGTGCATGAGCTTTCCCTGTGCGACGATTTGATGCGGCAGGTGACCGCACTCGCCGCCGAGCACCGGGCGCGCCGGGTCGCCAGCATCACCTTGAGGATGGGTCCGCTTTCAGGGGTCGAGCCGGACCTGCTGCGTAACGCTTTCGAGATCAGCCGGGCGGGGAGCGTCGCGGAAACCGCCGAACTGCTCATCGAGCCCCAACCGGTGCGGGTGCGATGTCGCCGCTGCGGCGCCGAGTCCGAGGCAAGCGTCAACAATCTACTGTGCCGCGCCTGCGGCGCGTTCGAAACGGCCCTGATCAGCGGGGACGAGTTGATTCTCGCCCGCGTGGAACTGTTGAACGAGGAATGAGGGCTTTCCCTCAGTGAGGTAACCAGTCATGTGTGACACCTGCGGCTGTAATATCACGTCCGGAAACCGCCATCTGTTGTTGGACATGCCCAAGGCAACCACCCCGGTCTCCGTGCTGAGCACTCTGCTCGCCCATAACGATAAACAGGCGGAAACCAACCGCGCCCGCCTGGACCGGCAAGGCATCCTCGCGGTCAACCTGATGTCCTCGCCGGGTTCGGGAAAAACGGCCCTGCTGGAGGCCACCATCGCCCAACTCAAGAGCCGCCTGCGGATTGCTGTGATTGAGGGCGATCTGGAGACCGAAAACGACGCGGCGCGTATCCGCGCCCAAGGCGTCGTCGCCCACCAGATCACCACGGGCACTGCCTGCCACCTGGACGCTCATCTGGTGGAAGGGGCGCTCGACCAAATCGACCTCGGCCAGATCGACCTACTGTTCATCGAGAACGTCGGCAACCTGGTCTGCCCGGCCAGCTTCGACCTCGGCCATCATCTGAACGTCACCCTTCTTTCAGTGACCGAAGGCGACGACAAGCCCGCCAAGTACCCCGTCATGTTCCGCGCGGCAGATCTGATGCTGGTCACCAAGAGCGACCTGCTGCCCCACCTGGATGACTTCTCGCCGCAGCGCGCCGAGCAGCACCTCAGGGCCCTGGCCAACCCCGCCCCGGTGCTCACCTTGTCCTCGCGCAAGAATCAAGGCATGGAGGTTTGGCTGCAGTGGCTGCAGGAGCAGGTGGTTGCGCACAAATCGCGGGTCGCGCAGCAGGAAACCCTGAAGCCCAGGGTGCAGAAAGAGGGACGTGCGCTGCACCAGGCTGCGCCGGCCGTCCGCTTCCGCCCGGTCAAGCCGGTACACGACCATGTCGACTAGCGCGAAGGACTGGCTGGAGCGCATCCGCGCCCTGCCCCTGCCGCCCCGCATCCGGGTGATGAACGTGTGTGGAGGCCACGAGCGCTCCATCAGCATGGCGGGCCTTCGCCGCGCCCTGCCCGCCAGCATCGAACTGATCCCGGGCCCCGGGTGTCCCGTGTGCGTATGCCCCGAGGAGGACATTTACCAGGCCATCCAGTTGGCGCTCCAGGAGGACGTGGTCCTGGTGGCTTTCGGCGACATGCTCCGGGTCCCGGTCAACACCCCGAAGGACACGGTAAGGTCTCTGGAACAGGCGCGTGCCGCTGGCGCCGACATCCGGCCCATCGCCTCGCCCCTGGAAGCGGTGAGAATCGCTCGCGAGGCGGCGCCACGCCGCGTGGTGTTTTTCGTCGCGGGCTTCGAGACCACCTGCGCGCCGGTGGCTGGCATGATTGCCGAGGGCCTGCCCGAGAACCTGCTGCTGCTCATGAGCGGCCGACTCACCTGGCCCGCCGTGCAATTATTGCTGGACTCGGAAGACCCCGGCTTCGATGCCTTAATCGCGCCGGGCCACGTATCCACGGTCATGGGCCCGGAGGAATGGTCGTTCGTGGTGGAAAAGCACGGCCTGCCCGCAGCGGTGGCCGGCTTCACCCCGGAAAGCCTCCTGGCCGCCACCTACTCGGTGCTGAGGCAGCACATCGAACAGCGACCCTTCCTGGACAACTGCTACAGCCAGGCGGTGAAACCTGGCGGCAACGCTCTGGCGCGCCGGTTGTTGAGCGAAACCATGGATATCGTGGAGGCGCCCTGGCGCGGTATCGGCCACATTGCCGCCTCGGGGCTCGAACTGAAGCCCGATTACGCCACCCACAATGCCCGCAAGGTGCTGCCCGATTACGCCGAGCCGACCCGCCGACGGGCCGGCGAGATGCCCCCCGGCTGCGATTGCGCCCGGGTCGTGCTGGGAAAGATCACCCCCACCCAGTGCCGCATCTACGGCCAGCCGTGCACGCCACGTAACCCCGTGGGACCTTGCATGGTTTCCGACGAGGGCGCTTGCCATATCTGGTGGACCTCGGGCCAGCGCAAGGACGAGGCGGCCTGAGTCTTTCCTAGCCAGCCCGGCGGCCACATGACGACGCCCACATTGGAGGGAACGACAGGAAACGGCGTCTCTGCAAAATCCCTGACCGTCACCGGTAGAGTCCAGGGGGTCGGCTTCAGGCCCTTTGTGAACCGGCTAGCCCTGCGGCTGCAACTGAACGGATGGGTTCGCAATAGCGTCGGGCAGGTCGAGATACTTGTGCAGGGAAGCCCCGACGCCATCAAGGCCTTCGAACACCTGCTGGTGGCCGAGGCCCCTCCCCTCGCCCGTCCCGAACGGGTTTCATCCCAAACCGTGTCGCCTGAGCCACTGGGCGGCTTCGTCATACTGCACAGCGAGGCGCGGGGTGAGGCGCGGAACCACATTCCCCCCGACTATTTTCTCTGCGATGACTGCCTGGCCGAAATGCAGGATCCGGCGCAGCGCCGCTACCGCTATCCCTTCATCAACTGTACCCAGTGCGGACCGCGCTATACCATCATTGACCGCCTGCCCTACGACCGCCCCCATACCAGCATGGCGGGCTTTCCTCTGTGTTCCGATTGCCGCCGCGAATACGAGGATCCCGCGGACCGCCGCTACCATGCGCAGCCCTTGGCCTGCCCGGTCTGCGGACCGAAACTGCTCTTTCGCGGAGGCGGCAGCGCGATCACCGACACGGAGATGGCTCTTGCAGCCTGCGTCGATGCGCTTCGGCGCGGCCTGATCGTCGCCGCCAAGGGGGTGGGTGGCTATCATCTGCTCTGCGATGCCAGTCAGGAAGCCGCCGTGGCTCGCCTTCGGGATCGCAAGCATCGCCCGCACAAGCCCTTCGCGGTGATGCTGCCGTGGCATGGCGACGATGGACTCGCCTGGGTGATGAAACTTGCAGACCCGGCCCCCGAGCAATTGGCCTTGCTGCGCGACCCCTTGCGTCCCATCGTGCTGGTGCCCGCCCGTGAGGACAGCACCTTGGCCCCCTCGGTGGCACCGGGCATGGCGGAAATCGGCCTGATGCTGCCCTATAGTCCGCTGCACCATTTAATTCTCGGGGACTTCCGAGGCCCCCTCGTGGCCACATCGGCCAACCTGAGCGGCGAGCCTGTACTCACCGATCCGGATGAGGCGGAACAACGGCTGGGCAATATCGCCGATGCCTTCCTACACCATGATCGCCCCATTCGTCGCCCGGCGGATGATGCCGTGTTTCGATCCATCGCGGGAGCCCCCCGCCCGCTCCGCCTAGGCCGCGGTTGCGCCCCACTGGAACTCGCCTTGCCGGTTTCAAGCCCACAGCCTCTGCTCGCCCTAGGCGGACAGATGAAGAACACCGTGACCCTAGCCTGGGGGGAACGCGCGGTCATTTCGCCCCACGTAGGCGAACTGGGCTCACGGCGCAGCCAAGCCGTATTCGAGCAACTGACGCGGGAACTGGCGGACCTGTACGGTGTGAAGCCCGAAATCATCGCCTGCGACGCCCACCCGGATTACGCCAATACCCGCTGGGCCCAGGCGACGGGACTGCCTGTGGTTCGCGTGTATCACCATCACGCTCATGCCTCGGCCCTCGCGGGCGAACTTGGCGCAATCGAGAACCCCATGCTGGTGTTCACCTGGGATGGCACCGGGTACGGCGAGGATGGCAGCATCTGGGGCGGCGAGGCTCTATGGGGCCGTCCGGGCGATTGGACACGCGTCGCATCGTGGCGACCATTCAGACTCCCCGGAGGCGATCAGGCCAGCCGGCAACCCTGGCGCTCGGCCCTTGCTCTCCTTTGGGAGGTCGGGTTTGACACTCCGCTGGAGAGGCCAGAGGCCGCCCTCTTGCGCCAGGCGTGGGAGCGCGGCCTCAACTGCCCGGTCTCGTCGTCCGTAGGCCGAATCTTTGACGCAGCCGCGGCCATGACCGGCCTGATGCAGGAGTGCAGCTTCGAGGGACAGGCAGCGATGTGCCTGGAGGCCATCAGTGACTACGGCGCGCCACCCATCCCCCTGGCCCTGGAACTTGGGCACGCAGGCCTCCTGCATAGCGATTTCGCACCACTCCTATCCATGCTGTGCGATACCTCTCTCAGCGTGGCCGAGCGCGGCGGCATTTTCCATGCGTCCCTGGCCCGTGCGATGCTCGATCAGGCCGTGGTCTTACGCGAGGCAAAGGGCTTCAGCAGGGTTGGCTTATGCGGTGGGGTCTTTCAGAATCGGCTCTTGACTGAAATGGCCATACGATACCTGTCTGCGGAAGAATTCGAGGTCGCCATCCCGAAACGGGTGCCGGCCAACGATGCCGGGTTGTCCTTCGGCCAAGCCGTGGAAGCCATGGCCCGCCTCGCCGGGAACGAGAGAAGGTGATTGAACACGGATGGGACACCGAAGGTTATAATGCCGGCTTTTTCAAGACTCGGACTCCCCCATGTCTCAATTCGACAATGTCACCGTCCTGAAGCAGGCGAACGTTTATTTCGACGGCAAGTGCGTCAGCCATACCGTACTTTTTCCCGATGGGACCCGCAAAACGCTGGGGGTGCTCATGCCGTCCATCCTGGTGTTCAATACGGCCGCCCCGGAAATCATGGAAATTACCGGCGGCCACTGCAGGGTGCGGCTGAGCGGCGAGAGTGAATGGACGTCGTACGGCCCCGAGCAGACCTTCAGCGTCCCGGCAGATAGCCGCTTCGAGATAGAAGCCACGGATGTGGTGAATTATATCTGCCACTTCGGCTGAGACGGGACTTGCATGGGTATGCCACCGTCACCAGGTGAGCCTTGCAAACAGAGGGGGCGATTCTGGGCCATCTCTTTCCTGGCCGTCACCCTGTTGGCTGGTTGTGCGAGCGCACCTAAGCAAAGCGAACACAGCGGCGACCATAAACAGGCCGCCCACGCCACCAGCCACCGGCACCGCGCCGCCTACAACCGCCCCTACGCGATCAAGGGACGGACCTATGTGCCGATGGACAGCGCCAAGGGCTACAAGGAGCGCGGACTGGCTTCCTGGTATGGCTGGGAGTCCGGCAACCGCACGGCCACCGGCGCGCACTTCGACCCGCGCCGTCTGACCGCAGCGCACCGAACGCTGCCTCTGCCGACGCGGGTGCGTGTCACCAATTTGCGCAACCGGCGCGCTATCGACGTGCTGGTGAATGACCGCGGCCCCTTTGTAACTGGCCGGATCATCGATCTATCTCAGGGGGCCGCGCGCGCACTCAAAATTGATGGCGTCGTGCCAGTGGAAGTGCGCGCCATCGACTGAGCGCCGGCGCGCGCCCGCTCAGCCCGCGGCGGCGACGCCTTCCGTCCGGTAATCGCCCTGCCAGAACTTCTCCAGCTGGTAGAACTCCCGGATCTGCGGCTTCATGACGTGCACGATCGCGTCACCCAGATCCACCAGAACCCATTCGCCGACGTTCTGTCCCTCCACGCCCAGCGGCGGGACATCATGCTCCTTGGCTTTTTCAACGACCTGGTCCGCCAGGGACTTCACATGGCGTTCCGAGGTGCCGCTGGCGATCACCATGTAGTCGGTAACGCTGGTCTTGGCGCGCACGTCAATGACTTTGACGTCTTTGGCTTTGCCGTCATCAAGCGCCTCCAGCACGACGGCCAACAATTCACTGCTCTGCATTGGATCCGACTGGCGCGGCCTCACTGTTGTGGCTTGATGTACACGTCCGCGCCGACCCGCAGTTGTTCCACAAAGGCCGCATACTCCTCCTGCCCCATGTTCTTTTGCAGATACTCGGTCGCCATTTCCAGCTCCTTGGGATCGACGCTCTGGGTGGTGCCATCCTTTACCGCCAGCACGCGGAACAGCACCTGATCGCCATTTTCCAGCACCAGCCGCTCCGGCCTGGCATTGCCAGCCTGCAACGGCCGCGGCGCCTTGAAGGCCGCAGCTACCAGCGGCAAAGGCAGCTTGTCGGTATTTCTCTGGAACGGTTGCGGCTGGTTCAAGCTCACCCCGGCGCCCTTAGCCAGGTCCGCCAAGGTGCCGTCGGTCTTGAGGCCAGCCAAGAGCTTGTCCGTCCGCTCCTTTGCCGCTTCGCGCGCCTTCTTGTCACGCAGCTTTGCGACGATTTCCTGCTTTACCGAGTCCAGCGGCTTGGCTGCGGCCGGCTGGTGCTCCTTCACGCGCACCACGTAAACCTTCTCGCCTCCGATTTCCACTGGCTCGCTATTCTTGCCGCTCAGCACGTCGGAATTGAAGGCTGCCTCCCGAACTTCCTTTTCGGCAGCAGCATCTGTTCCCAAATCGCGGGTGAACAACGCCGTCTCCTGGATCGACAGGTTCAGTGCCTTGGCAGCCGGCTCCAGAGTGTCCGGATGCTCGAAGCTCTGCTCCGTCAGAGTCTGCCCCAATTCGTAGAACTTGTTTTCTGCGGCGCTGCGCTTGAGGTTCTTGGCCAGTTCATCCCGCACCTCTTCGTAGCGCTTGGTCGAGGCCGGCTCGAGTTCCGTCACTTTGATCAGGTGGTAGCCGAAAGACGTCTTGACCGGCTCCGACAGGGCCCCCTTGCCCAGGGCAAAAGCCGCGTCGGCAAAATTCGGCTCCATCGCATCCTTGTTGATAAATCCCAGATCGCCACCCTTCTCCGCAGACAACTTGTCCTGAGACGCCTCCTTGGCCACCTTGGCAAAATCTTCACCTTTAGCCAGGCGCTGACGAATCTGTTGCGCCTTCTCCAGCGCCTTGGGGTCGTCCTCCGGATGTTCGGAATCCGTGGTGATAAGGATGTGGCTGACTTTACGGCGTTCCGGCGTGGTTAACTGGCTCTTTTGCTCTTCGTAAAGGGCCTTGATTTCGTCTTCGCCGGGTTCCATGGTACTGGCGATCTGCTCAAGCGAGAGTAGCAGGTACTGAACGGAAACCTTCTCCGGGGTTTGAAACTCCGCCGGGTTCTGCTCGTAGTAGGCCGCGATCTCCTGCTGGGGAATTTCACCCTCGAACTTGACCACGGGCAGGGTCAGGTACTCGATGCTGCGCTCCTGATTCCGCAGCCGGTAGAATTCGGACAGGTCTTTTTGCGTGGTAAAGCCCGTGTCACTGACGCTGCGCTGCAGTTGCTCCATCAGCAGGGCCTTGCGTATCTGCATGACGAATTGGGCAGCGCTGAGACCCTGGGAAGAGAGCATCAGGCGGTATTTCTCCTTGTCGAACTTCCCGTCGGTCTGGAAGTACGGCAGGGTCTGGATGAATGCCCGGACATCCTCGTCGCTGACGGCCAGGCCTTTATCCTGGGCATTCTGGGTGATGACCTCCTCCTTGATCACCCGGTTCAGCGCCTCGCGCTTCAACTCCGCTTCGTCGTACTGACCCAGGCCCACCAGATTAGCCAGACTCTGCTCGTAGACACGGTTCACATCGCGTTCAAAGATGTCGCGATCGCCGACCACGGCGACGGGAAGCTCCTTCCCGGAATCCAGATAATTTTGTATTCCCCACAAGGCGAATGGCACACAGATCAGAACCAGGATGATCCAGGCGAAAATTCCTTGTGCTCGGTTACGAATCGCTTGCAGCATAAATCCAGAACCTCATGCAGAAAATCTGTCGCGGCGCGGCTTTTCATCGCCCATAAAAAACCCCGCGACAATTGTCCGGGGTTTGTGAAATTGGCGGAGCGGACGGGGCTCGAACCCGCGACCCCCGGCGTGACAGGCCGGTATTCTAACCAACTGAACTACCGCTCCAAATTTGTTTTCTCTTGGTGGGTGCTGTAGGGATCGAACCTACGACCCTCGCCTTGTAAGGGCGATGCTCTCCCAGCTGAGCTAAGCACCCATTCCGTCACTCAAGAGCCGCCTAGTTTACAGCATCCTTTAGTGCTTTGCCAGGCTTGAATGAAGGAATTTTTGCTGCTTTGATCGTAATCGAATTTCCAGTCTGTGGATTGCGTCCCTGACGCTCGGCGCGCTCCTTGACCGCGAAGGAACCAAAACCCACCAGAGACACCGTGTCCCCTTTCTTCAGGGCATCCGTGACTGCATTCACCATCCCGTCCAGCGCGCGACCTGCGTCGGCCTTGGTCAGGTTGGCTGCATCTGCGATTGCCTCGATAAGTTCCGCTTTGTTCATTCATTCCCCCTGAAGATCAATAATGTGAAGTGGAGTGGTTCTTGACTCAACCTCTCGCACAGATAACGCCTTCCCGGCCACGCAAGAAATACTCGCCGGGCAATGTAGCAATAGTCCAAAAGCGCTGTCAAGGCGCATTCCGCCTGGGTTCCAGGGCATTTAAGCCCCACGCGAACAACTCGCCAGGATTCTTAAAGGCCTTGATGGACCCGCCTGGGCCGCTTTTGCGCAAACGCCGATCCCGACATCTGCAAGAAGGGGCCAAACCCGCGCCCTCCCTTGGAAATCCAAGCCTTCTGGCGTCTCGGACAACACGAACTCAAACATAGCAGGCCTTCCGCGCGCTGCCTAGGAATTTTGCCGGCCAATGACGGAATTCCCGGCAAAAAGCTAAAAAAACTGCCATTACCCATCAATGAGCCATCACGGTGCCGCCGGGTGCCATTTGCGCATCGCCTTCTACCGGCACGCCAGCTCCGACCTCCAGAGGTTCGGGCATATGCTGCAACGCTACTTTCAGTACTTCATCGATCCATCGCACGGGAATGACCTTCAGATCCTGCTTGATGTTCTTCGGGATCTCCGCCAAATCCTTTTCGTTTTCCTTCGGGATCAAAACCACCTCGATGCCGCCGCGGTGCGCCGCCAGCAATTTCTCCTTGAGTCCGCCTATGGGCAACACTTCGCCACGCAAGGTGATCTCGCCGGTCATGGCAACATCCGAACGGACCGGAATCTTGGTTAGCGCCGAGACTAGTGCGGTACACATGCCGATGCCGGCGCTGGGGCCATCCTTCGGTGTTGCACCTTCCGGCACGTGAATGTGCACGTCGTGCTTCTGATAGAACGCCGGATCGATGCCCAGCACTTCGGACCGGGTGCGTGCCACGGTCATGGCTGTATGGATGGACTCCTGCATGACTTCACCGAGTTTTCCGGTGTACGTCTGCTTGCCCGACCCGGGCATGATCACAGCCTCGATGGTCAGCAACTCGCCTCCCACCTCAGTCCAGGCCAGTCCGGTAACCTGGCCGATCTGGTCATTCTCCTCCGCGCGTCCATAACGGAAACGCTGCACACCCAGGTATTGATCCAGGTTCTTGTGGGTCACCATCACTTTCTTCGTGCTCGGCTTGAGCAACAGGTTCTTCACCACCTTTCGGCAAATCTTGGCGATTTCGCGCTCGAGACTGCGCACCCCTGCCTCGCGGGTGTAGTAGCGGATGATGTCGCGCACCGCCGATTCGCTGATCTGGATTTCCTTGTCCTTCAAACCATTGTTCTTGATCTGCTTGGGAATCAGATAACGCAGGGCGATGCTGACCTTTTCGTCCTCGGTGTATCCGGCGATGCGGATGACTTCCATGCGGTCGAGCAGAGGCGCGGGAATGTTCATGGTGTTGGCGGTCGCCACGAACATGACCTCCGACAGGTCGAAATCGACTTCAAGGTAGTGGTCATTGAACGTGTGGTTTTGCTCCGGATCAAGCACCTCAAGCAGGGCCGAGGCCGGATCGCCGCGGAAGTCCATGGCCATCTTGTCGATCTCGTCCAGCATGAACATGGGATTTCGGGTTTTCACCTTCGACAGGTTCTGCAGAATCTTCCCGGGCAGTGAACCAATATAGGTGCGGCGGTGTCCGCGGATCTCCGCCTCGTCGCGCACACCGCCCAAGGCCATACGCACGTACTTGCGGTTGGTTGCGCGTGCAATGGACTGGCCCAATGAGGTCTTGCCCACTCCGGGCGGGCCGACCAGGCACAGTATCGGACCCTTCATCTTCTTCACGCGCTGCTGAACCGCCAGGTATTCGAGGATGCGCTCCTTCACCTTGTCCAGCCCGAAGTGATCCGCTTCCAACACCTCTTCGGCCTTCTTCAGATCGTGACTGACCTTGGTCCGCTTCTTCCAGGGTACGCCCACCATCCAGTCGATGTAGTTACGCACCACGGTGGCTTCGGCGGACATGGGAGACATCAGCTTGAGCTTGTTCAGTTCGGCGTCGGCCTTGGCCCGCGCAGCAGGCGGCATGCCGGCTTTCTCGACCTTACGGGTCAGCTCGTCGATCTCGTTGGGGACATCGTCCATCTCCCCCAACTCCTTCTGGATCGCCTTCATCTGCTCGTTCAGGTAATACTCGCGCTGGTTCTTCTCCATCTGCTGCTTGACGCGGCCACGGATGCGCTTCTCCATCTCCAGCATGTCGACCTCGCCCTCCATGAGGGTCATCAGGCGTTCCAGCCTCGCGGCGATGTCGCCCATCTCGAGGATCGCCTGCTTGTCGTCAATCTTGATGGTCATGTGGGCGGCAATGGTATCCGCCAGCCGACTTGGATCATCGATACCCGACAAGGAGTTGAGTACTTCCGGCGGAATGCGCTTGTTGAGCTTGACATACTGGTCGAAAGTGTTGATCGCGGTGCGCGTGAGCACCTCGATCTCCGCTTCGGGCAAACCGAGCTCGTCGCTCAAGGGGGAAACCGAGGCCACATAATGCTTGTCGGATACCTTGAAGCTCTCGACCAGACTGCGCTGACCGCCCTCAACCAACACCTTGACGGTACCGTCCGGCAACTTCAAGAGTTGCAGGATGTTGGACAAGGTTCCGACACGATACAGATCGTCGAAGCCGGGATCGTCCACCTCCGCATCCTTTTGCGCCACCAGCAGGATTTGCTTGTTGTCGCGCATGGCGTTATCCAGCGCCTGAATGGATTTGTCGCGCCCCACGAACAGCGGGATGACCATGTGTGGATAAACCACAACGTCCCTCAGCGGCAGGACTGGAACCAGTTTTTCGGCGCTGTTCGCGCTGTCAGACGTCGCGTTTTCCATGGGGAACCTTCCGAGAATTGAATATACGATGGATCTTATATATGTGACGGTCTGTCAAAATACAAGACCAGCTGGAATTGTCGGGGCGAATGCCCGACACGCAATGATCCGAGCAGGCCGCATGACTGCGCGGCTGCACCCCGGTGAACTCGAGCTAGGCGGACTGGCACCCGGCCAGTCCGCCATCGCGATTTACCCTTCAGCGACTCACCCGCGGATGATCCGCTGCAGCCAGTCAAGGCACACTTCTGTGAAGTGCCCGGCTTGAAATTGCGCCATGTCCCTCGCCCGGGCTACGCTCGGCCGGAGATAGCTGGCTGGCAGGATCCATGCGCCCAGAGTGGAACGCATCAGTCTCCGCCAGAGGCGCACTGCTTGTCGCCCCCTTTATAAATCAGATACGGATCCGACTCGCCGCGAATCACTTTATCGTCAATCACCACCTTGGAGATATGCTCCGAGGAGGGGAGTTCGTACATGGTATCCAGCAAGGTATGCTCGAGGATGGTACGCAGGCCGCGGGCCCCGGTCTTTCGCTCCATGGCACGCTGAGCGATGGAGCGCAGCGCATCCTCGCGAATCTCCAGTTCGCAGCCTTCCATCTCGAAGAGCTTGCGATACTGCTTGACCAATGCATTCTTGGGCTCCGTGAGAATCTTCACCAGCGCATCCTGGTCCAACTCCTCCAGAGTGGCCACGACCGGAAGACGCCCGACGAATTCGGGAATGAGCCCATAGCGGATCAGGTCTTCCGCCTCAACGTCCGCCAGAACCTGACCCACATTAGGCCGCTCGTCCTTGCTCTTGACTTCGGCCGAGAAGCCGATTCCGCCCTTCTCCGAGCGGGAACGGATGATCTTGTCCAGCCCCGCGAACGCGCCGCCGCAGATGAACAGTATGTTGGCGGTATTGACCTGCAGAAACTCCTGCTGCGGGTGCTTGCGCCCCCCTTGCGGCGGAACCGACGCAATGGTGCCTTCAATCAGCTTGAGCAGCGCCTGCTGTACCCCTTCCCCCGACACGTCGCGGGTAATGGAGGGGTTGTCCGACTTGCGGGAAATCTTGTCGATCTCGTCGATGTAGACGATGCCCGACTCGGCCTTCTCCACGTCGTAGTCGCACTTCTGCAGGATCTTCTGGATGATGTTCTCCACATCCTCGCCCACGTACCCAGCTTCGGTGAGCGTGGTCGCGTCGGCGATGGTGAAGGGTACATCCAGCAAGCGCGCCAGGGTTTCCGCCAACAAGGTCTTGCCGGAGCCAGTGGGGCCGATGAGCAGGATATTGCTCTTGGCCAGCTCCACATCGTTCTTCTTACCTTGGGCGCGCAGCCGCTTGTAATGGTTGTATACCGCAACCGCCAGGATGCGCTTGGCCTTTTCCTGGCCGATGACGTATTCGTCCAGAACCGTCTTTATCTCCTTGGGCTTGGGCAGTTTGTCAGACCCAGCGGAGACATTCTCTTGCAGCTCCTCGCGAATGATGTCGTTGCAAAGCTCGACACATTCATCGCACACAAATACGGCGGGACCTGCAATGAGCTTACGAACCTCATGCTGGCTTTTGCCACAAAAAGAGCAGTAAAGGAGCTTCCCGCTCCCTTCCTTGCCATTCTTCTCGTCACTCATCGCAAACCCCTTATCTCTGTCGCCCTCGCCACCTAATCGCCAGGACCAATTCGCAGTTCAAGACTACCCACGGAAACCAAAATCCGCAAGTTTTCAACTTTCGCTCGATACGCAGGCCAATGCCCGCGGATCAGGCACCTACCGCAACGCGGCTGGACAAGACCTTGTCGATTAGACCGTATTGGACCGCGTCCTCGCCACCCATGAAATTGTCGCGATCGGTGTCCACCTGAATCTTTTCCAGAGGCTGGCCGGTATGCTTGGCCAGAATCTTGTTTAGGCGTTCACGCACCGCAAGGATCTCCCGCGCATGAATATCGATGTCGCTGGCCTGCCCTTGGAAGCCGCCCAAAGGCTGATGGATCATGACCCGCGAATGCGGCAGGGAGTAACGTTTGCCGGCGGCGCCGCCTGCCAGCAGGAGCGCACCCATGCTCGCGGCCTGGCCCACACAGAGGGTACTGACGTCCGGCTTGATAAACTGCATGGTGTCGTAGATGGCCAGCCCCGCAGTCACCACGCCGCCCGGTGAATTGATGTACAAGTGTATGTCTTTGTCGGGATTCTCCGACTCCAAAAACAACATCTGCGCAATCACCAGGTTGGCCATGTAATCTTCCACCGGCCCCACCAGGAAAATCACGCGCTCCTTCAACAGCCGCGAGTAGATGTCGAAAGCCCGCTCGCCGCGGGACGACTGTTCGATAACGATAGGCACCAGCCCGGTCGCTTGCGTTTCCATCATAGCGGTAGTCTCTTTCATGCCTTTAGGGTCCTGTCTCATGCCGCGGCCGAATCTTGTTGCGCCGACTTCATCAACTCCTCGAACGCCACCTGCTCCTCGTTCACCTTGGCCTTAGCCAGGACCGCGTCCACCACCTGGTCTTCCAGGACCATGCTTTCAACCTGACGCAGTTGCTCCGGATTCGAGTAATACCAGGAAACCACCTGCTCAGGGCTCTCGTAACTGACCGCGAGATCCTCCACTGCGGCGCGCACGCGCTTGGCGTCGACAGAAAGCTTTTCGGCCTCGATGATCTTGCCAAGCACCAAGCCCAGGGAGACCCGGCGCCGCGCGATGGGCTCAAAGCGCTCTTTCAAGGGGGACTCGTCCAAATGCTGCTGGCGCTTCTTGGCGGTCTGGCGGTAGGGATTCAACATGTGTTCAACCTCTTGATCCACCATCACACGGGGCAGAGGCAACGCGGAATGGGCTGCGTAGAGGGCGTCCATGACCGACGTCTTGGTACGCGATGCCAGCGCGCGATTCATTTCGCGCTCCATGTTGCCCTTGATGTCATCACGGAAGGAGGCCACATCGCCGTTCTCCACACCAAACGACTCCAGGAACCCCTCTGACTCGACCTCCGGCAGCACACCCTCCTCCACCTTTTCTATTTCCACGGTGAATTCGGCGGTCTTGCCGGCCAGCTTCTTGTTGCCGTAATCTTCCGGAAAGCTCAGATCAAGCTTCAAGGTGCCCCCGGCCGCAGCGCCCACCAAGCCATCCTCGAAACCGGGGATCAGTTGCTTGGAGCCGATCACCACCTGAAAGTTTTCCACCTTGCCATCGGTGAAGTTCTCGCCCTCGCAGACCCCCTCGAAGTGGATGGTCAGGCGGTCACCCTCAGCCGCTGGCCGCCCGGCTTCTTGCCAGGTCTTGCGTTGCTCGCGCAGGCGCAACACCATCCCGTCCACGTCCGACTCAGCCACCGTTGAAGCGAAACGCGTCACCTCCAGTGTTTCAAGGGAAGCCAGGGAAAACTCCGGCACCACCTCGAAATCCGCCTCATAAACCAGGCCCTTGCCCTCGGCCGATTCCTTGGGCGTGATCATGGGACTGGCAGCCAGATTGAGCTTTTCTTCCCGGACGGCGTCGTAGAAACTCGACTGGATCAGATCGGCCACGACCTCGTCCCGCACACTGGGTCCGAAGCGTTTCTTGATCAGACTCTGTGGTGCCTTACCGGGACGAAAACCGTCGATTTTGACCCTTCCGGCTAGCCCGCGCAGGCGGGTGTTCACTTGTTCCTGGATCTTTTCCTCCGGAACCTGGACGGTCATTTTTCTGCTCAACTCGGATGTCGTCTCGACGGACACTTGCATCGTACTAACCTCAAAATGGAATGAAAAATCTCTCAGTGGAACCGGCAGTCTGCTCCCCGACTCCTGCGGGGGCGTCTTGAAACCAAGTTAGGGAGCCACGGGACGGTGAAATCTAGAAAGGGTCTGGTTCGCTTGATACTGGTGCGAATGGAGAGACTCGAACTCTCAAGGGTTGCCCCACTGGAACCTAAATCCAGCGCGTCTACCAATTTCGCCACATTCGCGTGCGGAAGTCCGCTCGATTATACTCGCTTTGCGTCACTTTGCCGACGGATTAGCACGAGCGAGCACTGCCATGACGGCGATCAACCGCGGGTTGCGCCGAGTCCGACGCGTCATGTCTCCATTATATTGAGACGTGGCCGGTTTTTCACGACGCGACACCCGTACCCTTTGACCACCGCCAGCGAACCTATTTCAATCCGCCGCCACAGACGAAGCGCAAGTCCATCCACCATGAGCGCCGCCACCGAGACCGAAGGGATAATCAAATTTGATCTGGCACGAATTGAGGGGCCCGGTCCCGATGCGGACATCCTTAGAGAAACCCTCGTCTGGCGCGCGGTCCTGTTCCGACTGGAATTGACAGGACAGACAGCGGGCCGCTACGGGGGCCTTGCCTACGGCAACATCAGCCGGCGGCTTACCGGCAACAGCTTCGCAATCAGCGGGACGCAGACGGGGGGCAAGCCTCACCTGGCACCGGTCGATTTTTGCGTGATCGAGGACTTTGACATAAACCGCAATGCGGTCAGTTACCGAGGCCCGCTTGCCCCGTCTTCAGAAGCGCTGACACACGCAGCCGTTTATCAGGCAAATCCAAGCTGCCAGTGCGTTATCCACGTTCATTCGCCGCAAATCTGGCGTCACTTCAAAGCTCGGGCACTGCCGGCCACCTCGGCCCGTGCTGCTTACGGCACCTTGGCGCTGGCACACGAGGCGGGACTCCTCGCGGGCAGTCAAGCCGCCGGAACTTTTGCCATGCTCGGGCATCAGGACGGGATCATCGCCTACGGCGGGAGCACCGAGGCCGCTGCATGCAGACTGCTCCACTGCTTGGGGGACGCGCTGACTCAAGATCCGGGGGCGTGATACAGCGCCAGCCATATAACCGGCCCCTCGGGGTCGGTCCATTCGACCCGATGCCGCCGATGGGCGGGCAGCAGAACATAGTCGCCTGCCCGAAGTTCGAGCAACGTCGTCTCGCCCTCCAGACGCAACTTCGCCGCCCCCTGCACGAGCAGGACCCACTCATCCCAAGCCTGGTCGTACCACTCACCGACCGGGGTCGCGCACGATAACGAGACGATGCGCTCCAGCGTGATGGTCGATGTGCGCCACAATATTTCAATACATTCACCCGGTGCATCCAGCGAGGGCAATGCATCAAATAGATTGCCCCGGCTTAACGCCATCACCAAAAGCTCGCGAATGCCGGATTTCTTTTACCATGCCCACGCCAGATTCGGCATGAGCATCGGAAAAGAATCCGAGACCTGGTGTTTTTCGCGCCGCCGGTAAACCGTGCGATCCCTAAATACAACCCCCTTATGGATATGGGCATGCTTGGCAACAATGTTCCTGACCCGGCATCTGCTAGACGATTTGCGCGTTTTTTTACTCATGATAACCCCACATAGAACCTGATATGAAAAACACCATTAAGAAACGAGAAAAAAGCCAAAGACGCGACCGCATCGAACCGAAAGATTTCCTGCATTACGATGCGTCACGTTGACTACGAAATGCGTAAAAATACGCGGTTCGTAACTAGAATAGTCCTGCCTGAGACGGTGAATACTCGCCACGGCAGCCCTGAGGCCCGACCAATCTTAAACCACCGCCCGCGCGTAAGAGCATCGCAGGCGGCAGCATTCCGCTCCGGACCAAGGTTAGAATAGCATCAACACCTAACCAGACCGCTGGAACACCAGAATTTAAGCGGCAAAGTGAAGTCGGGCACAATTAGCCCCTGACCACTACTTTTTACGAACGTTAGACTTCAAACTCTTCGAGGCTACGCCCCTGATCCATCAACTCACGCAACCACCGCGGCTTCATGCCTCGACCGGTCCACTTATCGGACGGATTGTCCGGATTGCGATACTTTACCGGAACCGTACCACCTTTTCTGCCCGTAGCCTTGACATTCTCGGTAATTTCGACAGAAACATTTATGGAAGCCGCTAACTCCTTGATCTGCGCCAAGACTTCCTTGCGCTTGCCTTCCTGCTTGTTTTTCAGAACTTTCTGAGCATCCTCGATCATTGCTGCTAGCTCCAATTCAGAAAGCTCAGTCAACTCGTTTTTCTTCATAATTAGGTCTCTCTATCTAGGTTGTTGTTCATGAATACGCCCAAGCTTTATTCTAATGGCATTTACCAGATCATACAAATAGAATGCAGCCAAAACCATCCGAAGCAAACAGGAATTTATTCTCCAGATTTCACGCTTTATATTCCAGTACTTGACAGAGTCAATCAACTTTAGTCAAGACGAAGTTCTTTCTAGTTTGTCACCTGCAATCGACAAGCGAGCACCCCGCCTACCTTACGCAATGACCCTCTAGCTCATATGAACGGCGCAATCCAAAAAACCGGCGACTTTTCACCACTAAACCCGCAGTTACCACAACATCCGCGGGACATAGTCAATTGGGGAGGACTTCCGGGCTGTGGCGATTCCCTTTGCCTTGCCCAAGCCATACGTTCTTCCGCTGGATTTTACCTGGTTGTCACGGCCGATATGCAGACGACCCTAAGACTGGAACGGGAGTTGCGCTTCTTTCTGGATGACAACTGGCCTGTCATGCATTTCCCGGATTGGGAAACCTTGCCCTACGACGTCTTTTCGCCTCTGCCGGAAATCGTGTCGCAGCGCATTAGGACCTTGGTGCAATTACCCGAGGTACAACGTGGAGTCTTGGTCGTAACCGCCGCCACACTCATGCAGAAACTGGCGCCACGCACCCATATCGTTGCCAATTCATTCAATCTGCGCAAAGGTGGTCGACTGAGCATCGATGAAACTCGCCTGCGCCTGGAGGGCGTGGGCTATCAATGCGTTTCCCAGGTTCTGCAACATGGCGAGTTCGCCATTCGCGGTTCGATCGTCGATATTTTTCCCATGGCCAGCGGTATTCCTTACCGCATCGAACTGTTCGACGAGGAAGTGGAATCCATACGCGTTTTCTCGCCCGAAACCCAACGATCGGAGGGCAAGGTTGATGAGATCAGCCTCTTTCCAACCCGTGAATTCCCATTGGACGATGAAGCCGTCAAGTTGTTCCGGCGCGCCTATCGAACTCAGTTTCCCGACATACCGCTAAACAACCCGCTTTATCAGGATGTCAGCAAGGGGCTTTCCCCTGGCGGTATCGAATACTATCTGCCGCTGTTCGTGGAGCATACCGATACCCTTTTCGACTACCTGCCGCAACAAACCACGATCGTTCGGCATGGCAACATCGGCGCCGCGGCGGACGCTTTCTTCGCCGAAACCTGCGACCGGCAGCGCCTGCGCAAAGGCAATATCGACCGACCGGCCCTGCCCGTGGACATGCTCTACTTGAGCCCAGACGAAATGGATGCCCGTCTGAAGTCCCACCGGCAAGTGGATATTCCCCCGGAGTCCGAGCCAAGCGCGAAGCCTATGGCTAACTGCCAGCCTTTGCCAAATTTGGCCTTGGAGCCCAAGCAGAAACAGCCGGCGGCGGAGTTACTCAGATTTCTGGAGAGTTTCGACGGCAAAGTTCTATTCGTGGCTGAAACGGCCGGTCACCGCGAAGCACTGCTGGAAACACTGGGCAAATACAAAATTCGTCCTCGCCTGATCGAATCCTGGCCGGACTTCCTGCGCGCGGAAAAGGAACTGTGCCTACTGGTAGCGCCGCTGGATCAAGGTATCTGGATACAGCAACCGTCGCAGCTGGCCATCATCACCGAGACCCAGTTGTCAGGCGACAAGGTCCAGCAGCGCCGACGCCGCCGGGCCGCGCACAGGGACTTCGGATCGCTGATGCGCAATCTGGAGGAATTGGAGATCGGCGCTCCGGTGGTGCACCAAGAGCACGGCGTCGGCCGCTACCTCGGTCTGCAGCGGCTCACTGTCGGAGGCATCGACGCGGAATTTCTCACCATTGAATACGCCGGCAAAGACAAACTGTATGTGCCGGTGTCCTCTCTGCATGTGATCAGCCGCTACAGTGGAGCCGGCGACAGCGACGCTCCGCTGCACAAGTTGGGCGGCGAGCAATGGCAGAAGCTCAGGCGCCGCGCCATGGAGCGGGCAAGGGACGTGGCAGCCGAACTGCTGGATATCTATGCCAAACGTGAGGCCAAACCGGGACACGCCTATCAGACGCTGAACGAGGACTATCAGGCATTCGCGGCTGCATTCCCGTTCGAGGAGACGCCGGATCAGGAAAATGCCATCCTCGATGTCATAAATGACATGTCTGCGGCACGCCCCATGGACCGGGTGGTTTGCGGGGACGTCGGCTTTGGCAAGACTGAAGTAGCCATGCGCGCGGCCTTCATTGCCGCTCAGAACGGCCGCCAGGTTGCCGTATTGGTGCCGACCACCCTGCTAGCCCAACAGCATTTCCAGAACTTCCGCGATCGCTTCGCCGACTGGCCGGTGCGTATCGAAACCGTGTCGCGCTTCGTCGGCAAGAAACAGCAGGATGAGTTCGCGCAGGCGCTGGCGGAAGGCAAGATCGATATCCTCATCGGCACTCACAAGCTGCTGCAGAAGGATATCCGCTTCAAGAACCTGGGCCTGGCCATCATCGACGAGGAACATCGCTTTGGCGTGGCACAGAAGGAGCACTTCAAGAAACTGCGCAGCGAGTTGGATTTCCTCACCCTGACCGCCACACCCATTCCCCGTACCCTGAACATGGCCTTGGGAGGCCTGCGCGACATATCCATCATTGCCACGCCACCGCCGAACCGCCACGCCATCCAGACCTTTGTCAGCGAATGGAGCGACACCCTGGTTCAGGAAGCCATCCTCCGCGAAATCAAGCGCGGCGGGCAGGTGTATTTCCTGCACAATAAGATCGAAACCATGGAAAAAACCGCGCGGGACCTGGAGCGACTGGTGCCCGCCGCCCGCATACAGATCGCCCATGGCCAGATGCCGGAACGGGAGCTGGAGCGCATCATGTTGGACTTCTATCACCAGCGTTTCAACGTGCTGCTTTCCACCACCATCATCGAAAGCGGCATCGACATTCCCAGCGCCAACACCATCCTCATTAACCGCGCCGACCAGTTGGGATTGGCGCAATTGCATCAGTTACGGGGCCGGGTCGGCCGCTCGCATCATCGCGCCTACGCCTACCTGCTGGTGCCGCCCAAGTCCCTCATAACCGCCGATGCCGCCAAGCGACTGGAAGCCATCGAAGCCTCGGGCGAATTGGGCGCCGGGTTCATGATCTCCACCCATGACATGGAGATACGCGGCGCCGGGGAGCTGCTCGGCGAGGATCAGAGCGGCCAGATCCAGGAGATCGGCTTCAGTCTCTACACGGAGTTGCTGGAAAGGGCGGTGCACGCCCTGCGTTCCGGCCAGCAACCGGAACTCGAGGCCCCGCTGGAAACCGGCCCCGAGATCGACCTGCAATTCCCGGCCTTGATCCCGGACGACTATCTGCCCGACGTACATGCCCGGCTGGTGCTGTACAAGCGCATCTCCAGCGCCCGTGACGATGAGGAGCTCAGGGCCTTGCAGGTGGAAATGATCGACCGTTTCGGACTGCTACCGCCCGCGACCAAAAATCTGTTTGCCGTAACCACCATGAAGCTCAAGGCGGACCCTCTCAGTGTGCGCAAGATCGAGGCAACCCAGACCGGGGGCCGCATCCTGTTCAAGCCTAAGCCCAACATCGACCCGGTCCAGGTCATCATGCTGATCCAGACCCAGCCGCAGGTGTTCCGCATGGATGGACCCGACAAAATTCGGTTTACGCGCGATTTCGATACGCCCGAGAGTAAAATCAGTTTTATCGAGGACTTGTTGACTACACTGAAACCCGCCGGTTAAAACTGCCCGCCCGCCGGAGCGTCCGCACACGCGGACGCCCGGTGCCTCGCCCGCGACGTAATCCCATGGAGTCTCGATGCGTCATTTCCTGTCTTCACTGATCGTCACCGCCCTCGGCTTGTCGGCAGCCTACTATTGGGGCGGAGCGGCCGCCCTGCTAACGGCCACCTTCCTGGGAATCATGGAGGTGAGCCTCTCGTTCGACAACGCCGTGGTCAACGCTACGGTGCTTCGTGACATGAGCCCGCACTGGCAACGCCGATTCCTCACCTGGGGCATGCTGATCGCGGTGTTCGGCGTACGTTTTCTGCTACCCGTGCTGATCGTGGCCTGGGTCACCGGGCATGAACTGGTCAGCGTGGTGGTCATGGCCCTTAAACAGCCGGATGAGTATGCCCGCCACCTGAGCGAAGCCCACGCGGAGATCACTCTATTCGGCGCGATGTACCTGCTCCTGGTCTTCCTGGCTTTCTTCTTCCAGGAAAACAAGTCGCTGCACTGGGTGTCCTGGCTGGAGCGGCGCCTGGCGAGCATGGGCAAGCTGGAATCCATCGAAGTGGTACTGGCGCTGCTCGCGCTCCTAGGCATCCAGCATTTCCTGCCTGAATCCGAGCGCCTGCCGGCCATGATCGCGGGCCTGGCGGGCGTCATCCTGTTTGTCGTAATCAAGAGCGTATCGACCCTCTTCGAACACGTCGGGCCAGCGAGCGATACAGTCCACAAGGCGGGGTTCGTCTCTTTCCTGTATCTGGAACTGCTGGACCTGTCCTTCTCCTTCGATGGCGTGATAGGCGCTTTCGCCATCACCAAGGATGTGGTCGTCATCCTGCTGGGGCTGACTATTGGCGCCATGTTCGTGCGCAGCCTCACTCTGTTCCTGGTGCAGCGGAACATGCTGGAGGAGTACCTGTTCCTCGAGCACGGAGCTCATTACGCCATTGGCGCACTGGCCCTGCTGATGCTCGCCGATACCTTCGCGCACGTCCCCGAGTGGGCGACCGGTCTGATCGGCATGAGCCTGATCCTGATGTCCCTGTGGTCCTCCATCCGGCTGCGCCGTAAGGCGGCCAGGTAATGGCTCGCACGCGCGGGAGCGAAAACTGCCTCACGCCGGCTTGTAATCCAGGACCGCTTGCCGCATAATGCGCGCTCTTTCGTTAGCCCGGCCCTCGGGATCAGGCAGAAACGTAAGATTTCTATGGCGAGCCATGTTGGTCCCCTCGCAATGATACGCTGCGAACCCCGCCAGGCCCGGAAGGGAGCAACGGTAGTAGCGGATTCGTGTGCCGGGGTGCGGCTTTCCTGGCTTGCCACCCCATCTCTTCCCCGATTCCAGTAGACGCAAGTCATGGCCTATCAGGCGCTTGCCCGCAAATGGCGTCCGCGCAACTTCAAGGAAGTCGTTGGCCAGGAGCACGTGGTCAAGGCTCTGACCCACGCACTGGAGTTCGACCGCACCCACCACGCCTACCTTTTCACCGGCACGCGCGGCGTGGGCAAAACCACCTTGGCCCGCATCCTGGCCAAGGCCATGAATTGTGACGCCCGCTCGGGCGCCGATCCCTGTGGGCAATGCCTGATTTGCCGCGAAGTGGACGAAGGCCGCTTCGTAGACCTGATCGAGGTCGATGCCGCCTCACGCACCAAGGTCGAGGACACCCGCGAGTTGCTTGAAAACGTGCAGTATGCTCCCAGCCAGGGGCGCTTCAAGGTCTATCTGATAGACGAAGTGCACATGCTGTCCGGCCACAGCTTCAACGCCTTGCTCAAGACCCTGGAAGAACCCCCGCCGCACGTCAAGTTCCTGCTGGCGACCACGGATCCGCAGAAGATCCCGGTCACCGTCCTGTCGCGCTGCCTGCAGTTCAACCTGAAGCGCCTGAGCGCCGAGCAAATTCGTGGCCAGATGGAACGAATACTGCGCGAGGAGTCGATTGCCTTCGATTCGAACGCCCTGCGCAGCTTGGCCCGTGCCGCCGACGGCAGCATGCGCGACGGCCTAAGCCTGCTCGATCAGGCCATCGCCCACGGTGGCGGCAGCTTAGCCGAGGAACCGGTCAGCGCGATGCTGGGCACGGTGGCGCGTACCCCCCTGTTTGATCTGCTGTGGGCGCTGGCCGAAAGCAACGCGGCGAAGCTGCTGGAGATCTCCGCCGACATGGCGGCCCATGCATCCAGCTTCAGCGACGCCCTGCAGCAGATGCTGATCATCCTGCACCATGCGGCGCTGGCGCAGTGGGTCCCGGAGGCTGTGCGCCACGACGATGACGCGGACGCCCTGCTGGCGCTGGCGGAGCACATCCCGGCAGATGACCTGCAGCTCTATTACCAGATTGCCTTGCTGGGCCAGCGCGACCTGCCTCTGGCCCCGGACCCGCGCGCCGGCTTTGAAATGGTGCTGTTGCGAATGCTGGCTTTCCGGCCGGACACTGCAGGCACGGAACCGGGCGGTGAATCGCAGGCGCCGGCGCGTCCTGTCCTCGCGCAACAGCCCAAGCCGCGCACCGTTGCGGCGCCCCTCCCGGCCAGCGTCGCCACAGCGCCCGCGCCGCCGCCCAAGGCCAACGCAGATTCCGGCGACTGGCCGCAGATGATCCGAGCCATGGGGCTTTCCGGCCTGACTCAGCAACTGGCGCAAAACTGCACCTTGGTGACCGTGGACGACAGCCGCGTCGTCCTTGCCTTGGATCCCCAGTTTGGCAGCGTCCGCACCGCACAGTTGGAAAGCAAGCTGGAGAAAGCCCTGCAGCAGCATTTCGGCCGCCCCGTGAAACTCAGCTTCAGTGCCGATACGCCGCAGCAGGAGACGCCAGCCGCCCTGATTCAGCGTGCGCGCGAAGAACGCCAGCGACAGGCCGAGCAGGAAATTGAGCAGGATGAGAACATTCGCGCCTTGAAGGAGCGTTTCGATGCGCGCGTTCTTCCGGGCTCCATCAAACCCTTGGACTAGCGGCTGCTGGCGCTCAAGACCGCAGCACGCTCCGGGTTATTTCACCGCACCATTCGGAGAACACGCATGAAGAATCCCCTGGCAAGCCTGATGCAGCAGGCCCAGCAAATGCAGGAAAATGTCCGCAAGGCTCAGGAAGAGCTTGCCAGCACCGAGGTCCATGGAGAATCGGGCGGTGGTTTGGTCAAGATCGTCATGAATGGCAAGCGCGAGGTCCTCAAGCTCAGCATCGACGACAGTCTGGTCAAGGACGACCGCGACATGTTGGAAGACCTGGTGGCTGCCGCCGTCAACGACGCCGTGCGTAAGGTGGGCAAGCTAAAGCAGGAGAAGATGGCGAGCCTGACGGGAGGCATCGAGCTGCCGGCCGGCTTCAAACTGCCATTTTGAGCGATGCGCGCCGGGGGCGGCAAGATCGAGCGGCTCATACAGGCCTTCCGCTGCCTGCCCGGGGTGGGACCGAAGTCTGCGCAGCGCATGACCTTGCATCTGTTGCAGCGCAATCGTGAAGGCGCCCAAGCCCTGGCAGAAGCCTTGCTCGATGCGCTGGAACACATAGGCCACTGTCGCCTGTGCCGCACCCTGACAGAGGGCGAACTCTGCCCGGTCTGCAGCGACCCACGCCGCGATACGGGTACCCTCTGCGTCGTGGAATCCCCTTCCGAAGTATTTGCCATCGAACAAGCCACCGGCTTCAAGGGCCGCTTCTTCGTTCTCAATGGGCGACTCTCGCCCCTGGACGGCATCGGTCCCGACGAACTCCACCTGCAGCTTTTGGAGCAGCGCCTCGGGGCGGGTTCGGTCAGTGAACTGATCCTGGCGACTAACACGACCGTGGAAGGTGAAGCGACAGCCCATTACATCAGCGAAATGGCCAGGCAGTACGGGGTGCGCGCCACCCGCATCGCCTACGGCGTGCCATTCGGCGGCGAACTGGAGTATGTTGACGGGACCACCCTGGCTCACGCCTTCAAGGGCCGCCGGGATTTTTGAACCGAGGAGTAAAGCCGATGTCAGACTGCCTGTTCTGCAAGATGGTCGCGGGCGATATCAAACCGAACATCGTCCTGGAAACCGACCACGTGCTCGCTTTCCGGGACATCCGTCCCCAGGCGCCCACCCATGTGCTGGTGATTCCGAAGCAACACATAGCCACCCTCGACGACTTCCCGGCTGAAAATGTCCCCCTGGCAGGCGCCTTGCTGGCGGCAGTACAGCAGGTAGCCAAACTGGAGGGACTCGACCGTGACGGCTATCGTACGGTCATTAACTGCCGAGCCAATGGCGGACAGGAAGTCTACCACCTGCACTTGCACGTGCTGGGCGGACGAGCCTTGCATTGGCCGCCCGGCTGAGCACCATCACTCGCGGATAGCGCAAGGAGCTCGGTCGAATCGCACGCGCTTGCCGGCGCCGCTGCATTCAATCCGTAGGACAGGCAACACGCCCAGGCCTTGCAGTTCCTGAGCTGCAGACATGAGACGGAACCGGTCGCCGCCCATAACATTCATCAAGCATCTATTTTTTGGTCGACACCAAAAAGACTTTGGGTTAGTCTTTCCCGCATATTCAAACTTACTCCTTCATGCGGAGTCTTCCCATGGTCCACAAGCAGCTCCAGTACTATCTCGCGAATCTGCACCACGACCTGCCCGCCGGCATCGTGGTATTCCTGGTGGCATTGCCCTTGTGCCTGGGCATTGCCCTGGCATCCGGCGCACCTCTGTTCTCCGGGGTCATCGCCGGCGTCGTCGGCGGGCTTCTGGTTTCCTGGCTGAGCGGCTCCCAACTCTCCGTCAGCGGACCGGCGGCCGGCTTGACGGTCATCATCCTCAATGCCATAGAACAATTGGGGAAATTCGAGTCCCTGCTACTGAGCGTCGCCCTGGCCGGCGCCGTGCAGCTGCTACTGGGCTTTTTAAGGGCCGGGGTGATCGGTGCGTACTTTCCAGCGGCCGTGATCAAGGGCATGCTTTCGGCCATCGGCATCATCCTGATCATGAAGCAAATTCCTCACGCGGTCGGCTACGATAGCGATTTTGAGGGCGATGAGGCCTATCTCCAGTCCGACACGCACACCACATTTTCCGAGATGGCGTATGCCCTTCAGGCGATTTCGCCGGGCGCGGTCATCGTCAGCGCCGTAGCCATCATCATCATGCTGCTGTGGGAAACGCCGTTCTTCAAGAGCAGAAAGCTGCTGTCCCTGCTTCCCGGCCCCCTGGTCGCCGTCCTGTGGGGATTGGGCTTCAATATCTGGTCACAGGCGTACGCGCCGGAATGGGGTATAGCCAAGGAACACCTGGTAAACCTGCCGGTAATTCATCATCCGCTGGAGTTCTTCCGGCAGTTTACTCTCCCGGACTTCTCGCAGCTCAGCAATCCGAAGGTCTACACGCTGGCGCTGACCATCGCCATCGTCGCCAGCCTTGAAACCTTGCTGAGCCTGGAGGCTGTTGACAAGATCGATCCCCTTAAACGGGTCGCGCCCACCAATCGCGAACTGAAGGCGCAAGGGGTCGGGAACCTCGTCTGCGGCCTGCTCGGCGGGCTGCCCATGACTGCCGTGATCGTGCGCAGCGCCGCCAATGTGAGCGCCGGCGGACGCACCAAGGTCGCCTGCTTTGTGCATGGCGTGCTTCTGCTGCTAAGCGTCATGTTCCTGACAGAATACCTGGATCTGATCCCGCTCTCGTGCCTGGCGGCCGTGCTGCTGCTCACCGGCTACAAGCTGGCCAAGCCGCAACTGTTCCGCGACATGTACCGCCGGGGCTTCAATCAGTTCGCCCCTTTCCTGGTCACCCTGCTGGCCATTCTGTTGACCGACCTGCTGAAAGGCATTGCCGTGGGCATCGCCGTGGGTCTGTTCTTCGTCATTCGTGCCAATTTCCACGCCGCCATTTCCTTCACTCGGGATGGCCGCAACTATCTAGTCCGCTTGCAGAAAGACGTATCCTTCCTGAACAAGGCGCTATTACGCGCTTATCTCGATCGCATCGAGGAAAATGGCTTTGTTATCATCGACGGCACCCGAGCCCAGTTCGTGGATGATGACATCCTGGAAACCATCGTCGACTTCGTGGAAGCCGCCAAGGACGACAACATCACGGTGGAACTGAAAAATCTTGCCATACGGGAGGGATTCGCCCCTTCCGGCAGTGGCCATTGAAGTATCGTTTGAAAGGGGGACGAGATGAAATCGATCGAACGCCTGTTACTGGAAAACAAGGCCTGGGCGCAGGAAAAGCTGGAGCAAGACCCGAACTTTCTGGATCACTTGCGTCAGGACCGCAAGTGCAAGGTCTTCTGGATCGGCTGTTCAGACAGCCGGGTGCACGCGGACGAGATCACCAACAGCGAACCTGGGGAAATCCTGGTCCACCGGAATACCGGCAATCAGGTAAGCCACTCCGACTTCAACCTGCTGGGCGCCCTGGAATACGCCGTGAACATCCTGGAGGTGGAGCATGTCATCGTGTGCGGCCACTACCGCTGCAAAGGCGTACGGGCGGCCATGAACAAGCCCAATCCCAATCTCTTTTTCGCCAATAAGTGGTTGAAGAACATCAAGGATGTCTACCGTTTGCACCGGCGTGAAATCGACGCGGAGGAATCCGAGGAAGGCCGCTGGGGGCGTCTGGTGGAAGTCAACGTCATCGAACAGGCGCATAACCTGGCCCATTCCGCCATCATCCAGAAGTCCTGGATCAAGAGCCGCTTGCCGCTGATTCACGGATGGATCTATGGCCTGCACGACGGCATCATCAAGGAGTTGATCACCCTGACGCCGGAGATGCAACTCGACCCGCTTTATCAATATGACTTAGAATAAGCGCCCAACGCGCCCGGCTGCGACTTATCAACCGACCGGCGCACGGACGCCCCTGGCCCGCGGTGAACCGCAACTTGGCTCGCGCAAAGGCGCCAGCGGCCTCAGCCAAGACCATCCCGAGAAGATTCATGAAACTGATTGCGACCGGACTGATCGGCCTTCTGGCCTTCTCATCCCTAACCTTTGCCGCGGAACGCTCCAAGAAGATGCCTGAAACCACTGCCACCAAAGTCAAGTTCGAAACTACGCTGGGCGATTTCGTCCTCCAACTGGATCCCGCCAAGGCGCCCGTCACGGTGAAAAACTTCATCACCTATGTGAAGGAAGGCCATTACAACGGCACCATCTTCCACCGCGTCATTCCGGGGTTCATGGCACAAGGCGGTGGATACACCCAGGATTTCAAGCAGAAGGCTACCCATGCCTCGATCAAGAATGAGGCAGACAATGGTTTGCCCAACAAGCGCGGAAGCATCGCCATGGCGCGCACGCCGGACCCGAATTCAGCCTCTTCGCAGTTCTTCATCAACTTCAAGGACAACACCTTCCTCAACTACACCAGCCCGACCCCGCAGGGCTGGGGTTACGCCGTGTTCGGCGAGGTAGTGGAGGGCATGGACGTCGTGGACGCCATGGCCAAGGTGCCGACGGGCCCTGGTGGCCCCATGCCTACCGATGTGCCGCAAACACCCATCGTGGTCGAGAAGGCCACCGTCGTCAGCGAATAGAAGCCCTTACGCCCGGGCCCCACGAAGGCCTGGGCAATCCCCTGCCCTACGGCCCACTTCCCGTGCGCCAGGACATTCTCTTCATATCAGATCTGCACCTCAGCGCGGCGCGACCCGAAACCACGCGCTGCTTTTTGAGCTTTGCACAGGGTCGAGCGCGTGGCGCCCGCCAGCTCTACATACTCGGCGATCTGTTCGACGCCTACATTGGCGACGATGACAACTCGACACCCAACCGTCAGGTCAAGCACGCACTGCGATCATTGGCTGAGAGCGGCACCGAACTCTTCTTTCAACACGGAAACCGGGACTTTCTCGTGGGGGAACGCTTCTGCCGGGAGACCGGGGCTAACCTACTCGAGGATTACGCCCTGGTCCAGGTCGGCGGGGAAACCGTCCTCGTCACCCACGGCGATCTGCTGTGCACAGACGACCTGCCCTACCAGAGCGCGCGGGTCCGGGTACGCAGCGCGCAATGGAAACGCAATGCCTTGTCCAAGCCTCTGCTCGTCCGCCAGCTTTACGCGCGCTGGTACCGCGTCAAGAGCGGCCTCGACAAACGCGGCAAGACCCTGGAGATCATGGATGCCAACCCTGATACCGTGACCGAGGTGATGCGCCGCTTCGGGGTGAAGACCCTAGTACATGGCCACACCCACCGCCCCGCCATCCATGAACTCACAGTGGATGGCGCGGCCGCCACACGCAGGGTGCTGGCGGAGTGGCACGGTGACGGCTCGGCCCTGTGCTGGAGCCCGCAGTCCGGCTGGACCGCCGAGCACTTCAGCGCCTGAGCCGAACCGCGCGCGGCTCCTTTCAGAACAAGCCGCTGATGCGTCCTTGGGCGTCGATGTCGATATGCTCGGCGGCCGGCACCTTGGGCAATCCCGGCATCGTCATCATATTACCGCAGATCACCACCACGAATTCCGCTCCATGGGAGGGGCGCACCTCGCGGATGGAGAGTACATGGCCCGTCGGCGCGCCCTTGAGGCCCGGGTCATTGGAAAAGGAATACTGGTTCTTGGCGATGCACACCGGGAAGTGGCTGTATTCCTCGCTGAGCTGCGCCAGTTGCTGGCGCGCCTTGATGTCCGCCGTCACTTCCGATGCCCCGTAGACCTTGGTGGCAATCGCCGTGATCTTGTCCCACAGCGGAGCATTCTCGTCATAGAGGAATTGGAACCTGGACTCGCCCGAGTCCACCAGGCGCAATACTTCTTCGGCCAGTTCGACGGCACCCGCGCCGCCCTCGGCCCAGTGCCGGCAAATCACCGCCTTGCCGCCAAACTCCTCGACCTTGCTCTTCAGCAAGGCAATCTCAGCGTCCGTATCGGACACGAAATGGTTGATCGCCACTACGCAGGGTAGACCAAAACGCTCCTTGATATTGGTCATATGCCGCGCCAGGTTGGCGAAGCCAGCCTCCAGTGCCTGCAGATTCTCCTGGGTCAGTTCCTTAACCGGCACGCCGCCATGGGACTTGAGTGCTCGCACCGTAGCCACCAGCACTACCGCGTCGGGTTTCAAGCCGGCCTTGCGGCACTTGATGTCGATGAATTTCTCCGCGCCCAAGTCGGCGCCGAACCCGGCTTCGGTCACCACGTAGTCGGCCATTTTCAGCGCGGATTTTGTCGCGATGATGGTGTTGCAGCCGTGTGCGATGTTGGCGAAGGGACCGCCGTGCACGAAAACCGGATTGTTCTCCAGGGTCTGGACCAGGTTGGGGCGCAGGGCGTCCTTGAGCAGCGCCGCCATGGCACCGTGCGCATTCAGGTCGCGGGCGAACACCGGCTTGCTGCCGCTGCGCGTGTAGCCCACCAGGATATTGCCCAGCCGTTCCTTCAACTCGGCGAGGGTATTGGATAGGCAGAGAATGGCCATCACCTCCGAGGCGGCTATGATGTCGAAGCCGTCCTCGCGGGGGAAGCCGTTAGCCGTGCCACCCAGGCCCACCACGATGTTCCGCAGGGCGCGGTCGTTCATGTCCATCACCCGCTTCCACTGGATCTGGCGAAGATCCAGATCCAGGGCGTTACCCTGGTGAATGTGATTGTCGATCATGGCCGACAACAGGTTGTGCGCCACGCCGATGGCATGGAAATCGCCAGTGAAGTGCAGGTTGATGTCCTCCATGGGCACCACCTGGGCATAACCGCCCCCCGCCGCGCCACCCTTCACGCCGAAGCAGGGCCCCAGTGCCGGCTCGCGCAGGCAGATCATGGTGCGCTTGCCGATGCGGTTCAGGGCATCGCCCAGACCCACGGTGGTGGTGGTCTTGCCCTCACCCGCCGGGGTGGGGCTGATGGCGGTGACCAGGATCAGTTTGCCATCGGGCTTGTCCTTGAGACTCTCGATATACTCAAAAGACAGTTTGGCCTTGTAGTGGCCGTAAGGGTCCAGATGCTGCGGCGCTATGCCAAGGCGTTCTTCCGCCAGGCGGATGATGGGCTTGACGTCTGCCTTCTGTGCAATCTCGATATCCGACATGTATGCTCCTGATGCGGCCGCTGCGCGGCAGTTTCCGATGGAATGAATAACTTGGAATTATGAGGCTTCCGCAACAGCGCAGCAATCAAGGCCGCGCCGCGGATTACAGGCAGCCGGGAGGCTTGGGCAGGCCGGCGATGAGGCAGGCCTGCCGCACCGCGCTGTCAGGGAACAACAGTGCCAGGTAGCGGCTGTTGCCTTTTTCCGCTCCAAATCGCTTTTGCACCAGCTTGACGAACATGCGAGCGTTGGGAAGGTGGTCGTATTCGAGATAGTAGTTCCGGATGTGGCGCAGGATCTCCCAATGCGCCTCGGTCAATTCAATGCCGACACCCGCGGCCAGCACCTCCGCCGCCGCCTCGCACCAGTCATCAACATGGACCAGAAAGCCGCTCTCCGTCGTGGGGAGAAACCGGCCATTGACCTCGATCATGCCGCTCACCAGGAACAATTACGTTGATACTGGATACTCAGGTCCACGAAGTCCGAGTACTCGATCACCTGAATGTCGGAACGCAGGCGCTGAGGTACGATGCCCCGTGCTTCCAGGTCCGGCGCAAGGCAATACAGTGCGATGCCGCGTGCCCCGGCATCGGCTACGGCGGCGGCCGCGCAGGCATCGGCCAGTCCCGCGTAGGCCGCATCGCCAAGCAGCAACACGCCGTCTCCCATCCGAGCGCGTCCCAAGACGCCGGCCAGTTCCATCGGGGATGACGCCGAACGGCGCAACAAGTGTAAGATGGCCATCAGCAGGCTATCAGGATGTCAGCGGCATCCAGCAAGGCGGGAACCTCCGCCCGGGCAACCAATCGGGCGGGCAATACCAGGTCCTTGGTCGACACACCACGCTCCTGCAGCGATTCACGCTCGGCGAATACCTCGTCCACGTCATACAACGCCAGGGCCTGCAGTTGGGCCGCCACCGACCTTCGCCCGCGCGGGCGCTGCGCGTCCAGCAACTGAAACACGCCATCGTCGAGGAACAAAACGCGCACCGTCTGATCGAAAGCAGCAACGGTCAGGAGATGATCAAGGCTTTCCTGAGCCCAAAGCCCGGCATAGGGTGGGCGTCCCATCAGAAACAGAAAGCTGCGCATAAGACAGTGTCACTCGCGGAAAATCAAAACCCGGTCGGCTTTCAGGCAGGCGTCCACCCACACACCCAAGCCACTGAGTCGAAAGCCGGACGCCAGCCCCAAGCCTGGATCGCTGCCCTCGGGTGCCACGCCCCGGCGCTGCGCCGCGCTGATGCACACGTCCAGCACGAAGCCCTCGCGCTCGGCCAGTTCCGACCAGTTCGCGGCGAAAGAGACCCCGCCCTCCTGGGAAGGATCCTGCCTCACGCTTTGATAGACCCCTTCATGGTAGAAAAACACGCAGACAATCTCGTGCCCTTGCGCCAGCGCCGCTCTGATAAACTGATAGGCACTGTCACCACACTCGCCGGCCTGAGGGCTCCCGTGGACCTGGATGGCAAATTTCATTCGGACGCCCGCAAAACCAGACTGGAGCCCTGAATGTCTGGCGCTCCGCGGCCCCCGCCCGCGGCATCGCGCAGCGGCGTCGTTACCCAAACTGTCATCATGAAGTTCTTACCCCAAAAGCAGATTGCCTGCCTCTTGCTGCTATCCCAATCGGCTCTCGCCGCACCGGTCTCGGTGGTCCGGCCCGAGCAATTGGACCTGCAGTTGCCCGATACCGCCGGCCAGGTGATCGAACCGGCGCAGGCGGGAGCAGGCAACGGCGACAAGCGACCGGATATCCAGTTGCCGGAAATCGGAGACCCTTCCGGCACTATCATCACCCCGCTGCAGGAAAAGGCGCTGGGTGAGGCCTTTTTCAGAAGCCTGCACAATGAGCTCAACATCAACCAGGATCCTGAAATCAGCGACTACATTCAATCCATTGGCCAAAAGCTCGCGGCCAACAGCGATAATCCGTTTCAAGCCTACCATTTCTTTGTAGTGACCGACCCCGACATCAATGCGTTTGCGGGTCCCGGCGGTTACATCGGCGTCAATTCCGGCCTGATTCTGACCTCCGAGCAGGAAAGCGAACTGGCCTCGGTCCTGGCCCACGAAATTGCCCACGTGACCCAGCGCCATCTCTACCAGACGTTCCAAGCCGCCGGCCGCATGACCCTGCCGATGGCGGCGGCCATGCTGGCCGCGGTGCTGCTGGGTGCGAAGGCCGGTTCGGGTCAGATGAGTCAAGCCGCTATTGTCGCCGCGCAGGCGGCGAACATGCAGTACCAGATAAACTTCACCCGCGACAACGAAGCGGAAGCGGACCGCGTCGGCATGCAGATCCTGTCCCGCTCGGAATTCGATCCGCGCGCCATGCCCAACTTTTTCGAAAAGATGCAGCAGTCCACGCGGTTCGCCGGCCATGGCCTGCCCGAGTTTCTCCTCACCCATCCAGTGACCGTTTCACGTATCTCCGATACCCGAGGCCGAGCCGAGAAATTTACCTACCGCCAATACCCGGACTCCTTCGCCTACCAGATCATACGCGCCAAACTGAGAGTGCAGACAGCCCCATCACCGCAACAGGCGCTGGCCTATTTTCGGGCGATCACCGGCCACGGCACCCCCGAACAGCAGGACGTGACCCGCTACGGCCTCGCGCTCTCACTGATAGCGGCGATGAAATTCAAGGAGGGCCAACCGATCCTGCAGCAGCTCACGGCTAAATATCCTGAACAGTCCCAGTTCATCAATGCCCTGGCGCAATCCGAGGTCGACTCACGCGACTACCCCAGCGCCTTGCGCCTTTACGAACAGGCCCTGCAGAGATTCCCGAGCAACCGCGCGATTCGCCTCAATTTCACCAAGGCCCTCATGCTCACCGGCAACGCGCGCAAGGCGAAAAGTCTTCTGGAGGACATGGTGCACGAAGCGGCGGTTTCCCCGGAAGTGTATAACCTGATGGGGCAGTGTTACGCGGCCCTGGGGCGGGAGGCGGAATCGCACCGCTATGTTGCGGAAGCCTACTATGCCAATGGACAGACGCGGGCCGCCATCTTGCAGCTTCGAATCGCCCGAAGTCTAGCGGGGAAGGACTTCTATGTGAACGCCGTGATCGACGAGCGCCTCAAGCAGTTCATCGCCGAGGAAGAGGAGAAGCGGAAGCGCTAAGCCGATAGGCTGCGGAACGACGAGAACGCCCGCGGCTATTTGACCACTTTCAGGGTTGGCCGCGCCCGCTTGGGCTTGCCCTCGACCGGGGATGGCGTCTCTGCGGGAGGCGGCGTGTCATCGTCCCCCTCGGTCGAATCGAACACCATGCCACGGCCATTCTCCCGCGCATAAATCGCCAGAACCGCGGGGGTCGGAACAGACACCTGCGTGGGTTGGCCACCGAAACGCGCACTGAAGGCGATTTCCTGATCACCCATGGAAAGACCGTGAACCGCCTGCGGCCTAAGGTTCAATACGATGCGGCCCTCCTCCACGTACTGCCTCGGCGCCACCACACCCTCCGCATCGGCATTCACCAGCAAATAGGGGGTACAGTCGTTGTCCACGATCCACTCATAGACGGCGCGGATCAAATAGGGCTTCAAAGGCTTCATCAGGCCGTAAGCAGCTCTGCGCCTACCCCGAACTCCCGCTCCTGGTCGCTCAGGCTGGCCTGGAAGCCGTCTCGCTCGAACAAGCGCACAGCGTAGTTCTTGATGACCTCGGCCTGTTTCGGCAGATCGATGCCCAGGGAAGGCAGCCTCCAGAGCAGGGGCCCCAGGGTGCAGTCCACCAGCGAGAATTCCTCGCTCAAGAAAAATGGTTTGGCGGCAAACACCGGTGTCGCCGCGATCAGGCTCTCGCGCAGCATCTTCTTCGGCCTGGTCGCCTTCTTGTCGGCGGACTTCTCGATCTCGTCCAGCAGGCTGTACCAATCTTGCTCGATGCGGTGCACCAGCATGCGCGCCCGCGCCCGCGACACCGGATCCATGGGATGCAAGGGCGGGTGTGGAAAGCGCTCGTCCAGATACTCCATGATGATGCGCGAATCGTAGAGCACCAAGTCACGGTCTACCATGGTCGGGGTGCTGCCGTAGGGATTCAGCTCAAGCAGGTCTTCCGGAGGCTGCTGCGGGTCAACATACTCCACGTCCGCCGCGATCCCCTTTTCGTGCAGCACGAACCGGGCGCGATGACTGTAGGCACACGTTGGGGAACAGAACAACGTCATCACCGATTTGCGACTAGCCGCAGTTGCCACGCTTAGATCCTCACGAATAACGACCGATGGGCCGACTGCAGCATCAGGCGTCTGGATAGATCCAGGTGGCCGCCAGGAAACGGAGGGAACCGCAAGGTGCCACCGCGCCGTCAGTCGAAGAAAAGGCCCGCCATTTTATCACGAAAAATCAGTGCACATCTTTCCAGTATTCCTTCTTCAACTGGTAGAGCAGCACCGACAGCAGGAGCAACGCAAGGATCACATATTTGCCCAGGGGGATGCGCTGATACAAGGCCGGCTCGCCGGCATAGACCAGGAAGTTCACCAGATCGTTCATGGCCTGGTCGAACTCATCCGTGGTCATCCTGCCCTTTTCCACCAACTGGAGACGATCGATCACCTTGACTCCCCCGGATTCCTTGAATACTGGCTTCTGCAAACCCTGCAGTTCCCACAGTACGTTGGGCATGCCCACGTCGGGGAATACCGCGTTGTTCACGCCGGTCGGCTTGCTAGGATCAACATAAAAGCCCTTCAGGTAACTGAACAGCCAGTCTGCTCCGCGTGCCCTGGAAACCAGCGACAAATCCGGCGGGTCCACCCCGAACCACTTGGTGCCATCGCTCTTGGCCATGCCGCTGAGCATGCTGTCATGGATGGAAGCCCCACCGAGCATGACATCCCTGCGCAGGTCCGACTCCTTCAAGTTCAAGTCGGCGGCAAAACGGGAGTAGCGCAAATGCTTGATCGAATGGCAACCTGCACAGTAGTTTGAATACAGAGCCGCACCACGCCGAACGGAGGCCTTGTCGAAGACATCCGCATCCGCATCCTCCAGCGACATGCCGGAACTCCCGAGAGCCTGGCCTGATACGGCTAGGGCGAGCAGCAACACTCCGAGTACAGTTCTCATGATTGCGTCTTGCAGCATTTATTCTTGATCTTCTGGTTCAGTTCGCAGAGGTATCCGGCCAGGTTCTTGACCAGGCTGGTCTGCATCGCCCAGGCCAACAGCGCGCGCACCAGATCCCAGTGTCGGCCGGTCCGCTTTTCCAGCGGTATTACCGGCTCGTTGAGCCGCTCCGGTACGGGCCGGGTCTTTTCCAGGCGGGAATAAACGGGCAAGGCCAGGAAAAAGGCAAAGTAGCCCACGGAGAAGATCCGCGCCAGCAGTGTGCTCACCGGCGAGACCGGCTTGGTACCCAGGATGCCAAGCCCTATGAAACAGATGACGAACAGGACCAGTGCCCACTTGTACACATCCCCGCGGTAGCGGATGGATTTCACCTCACAACGGTCCAGCCACGGCAGGGCGAACAGCACGACGATGGAGCTGCCCATGGCAAGGACCCCGCCCAGTTTGTCGGGAATCGCACGCAGGATGGAATAGAAGGGCGTGAAGTACCAGACCGGTGCGATATGCTCCGGGGTCTTCATGGGATCGGCGGGCTCGAAGTTGGGGTGCTCCAGGAAGTACCCGCCCACCTCGGGCATGTAGAAGATGATCAGGGCGAAAATTGTCAGGAACACAGCGGCAGCAAACAGGTCCTTGACCGTGTAGTACGGATGGAAAGGAATTCCGTCCACCGGAATGCCGTTTTCGTCCTTGTACTTCTTGATTTCCACGCCGTCCGGGTTGTTGGACCCCACCGTGTGCAGGGCCGCGATATGGAATACCACCAAGGCCAGCAGCGCCAAGGGGATCGCAACCACATGGAAGGCGAAGAAGCGGTTGAGGGTCGCATCGGCCACCACATAGTCGCCGCGCACCCAGAGGGCGAGATCGTCACCGATCACCGGGATGGCGCCGAACAGGGAAATGATCACCTGCGCGCCCCAGTAGGACATCTGCCCCCAAGGCAGCAGATAACCGAAAAAGGCCTCGGCCATCAGCATGAGGAAGATCACCATGCCGAACAGCCACACCAGTTCACGCGGTTTCTTGAACGAACCGTAGAAGAGGGCGCGGAACATGTGCAAATAGATGACGATGAAGAACGCCGATGCCCCGGTGGAATGCATGTAGCGGATCAGCCAGCCCCAGCTGACGTCGCGCATGATGTACTCCACGGAGTCGAACGCCAGGTTGGCGTCCGGCTTGAAGTGCATGGTCAGGAAGATGCCGGTGACGATCTGGTTGACCAGCATCAGCAGTGCCAGCGACCCGAAGAAATAAAGGAAATTGAAGTTCTTCGGCGCGTAGTACTTGGCCAGGTGTTCATTCCAGAAGGAACTCAGCGGAAAGCGCTCGTCGACCCAAGCCAGCAGATTTTTGGACTTCTCGGCGATCATCAGCTGTTACCTCCGTTTTCTCCAATCAGGAGGCGCGTGTCGCTGAGGTAGTAGTGGGGCGGAACCTCCAGATTGGTCGGCGCCGGCACGCCCTTGTAGACACGACCAGCCAGGTCGAAGCGCGAGCCGTGACAGGGACAGAAAAACCCGCCTTTCCAGTCCGGCCCCAGATCGGCAGGCGCCACATCCGGCCGGTACGTGGGCGAACACCCGAGATGGGTGCAGATCCCAACCGCCACGAAGACCTCCGGCTTGATGGCGCGCCACTCGTTGGCAGCCAACGCGGGCTGTTCCGATTCCTTCGAATTCGGATCGCGCAGCTTGTCGTCCAGGGTTTTCAGCGTCGCGAGGGTTTCGGGAGTACGCTGCAGGATCCACACAGGCTTCCCGCGCCACATGACCCGGATCAATTGACCGGGCTCGATCTGCGCGATATCGACTTCCACCGGAGCACCCGCCGCCTGCGCTTTGGCGCTGGGTTGCATCGAAGCGATGAAGGGCGTTACGGCCGCGCCGGCGCCCACGGCACCGGCTACCGCCGCGGCCTTGGTCAGAAACCAGCGCCGGCCGGTATCCACGTTGTCACTCATGAGCTGCTCCATCGGAAGTCCTGAACTGCCTTCGTTCTTCTTATTCAAAGGAAACGTTTTGTTTCTTATTGTATGGGAAATCCAAGCACCGAGACAATCCACGGCCGCCAAGCAAAGAGCTGGTTGCCCAAATTCAGCACAAAGCCGGCCGGCTCGGATTGCCCGGGTGTCAAGGGGAAATGGGATGCCCTGCCGAAGGCGCGCCGGGCCGTTTGGCAGGATGTGTCGAAACGGCGTCAGTCCCGGATTCGATACTCTGCGGAACGGGCGTGCGCTGTGAGGCCCTCGCCGCGGGCCAGAATCGAAGAGGTTCGCGCCAGTTGATCCGCACCCTCACGCGAGCAGAATATCAGGCTGGAACGTTTCTGGAAGTCATACACACCGAGGGGCGAGGAAAAGCGTGCCGTGCCCGAAGTGGGCAGCACATGGTTCGGTCCTGCGCAATAATCACCCAGGGCTTCGGCGGTGTAGCTGCCCATGAAGACGGCACCCGCGTTGCGGATCTGGCTCAGGAGCGCCTTGGGTTCGGCCACGGACAGTTCCAGATGCTCCGGGGCGATGCGGTTGGCGACCTTTGCCGCGTCGGCCAGACTGGCGACCTGGATGAGGGCGCCACGCCTTCGCAACGAGGTGGCGATCACCTCGCGCCGCTCCATCCCCGGGAGCAGCCGGGCGATGCTGGCATGTACCGCCGTCAGGTGCTCGGGATTGTCGGTGACCAGGATCGCCTGGGCGTCCTCGTCGTGCTCGGCCTGGGAGAACAGGTCCATGGCGATCCAGTCGGGATCGGTCACGCCGTCGCTGATCACCAGTATTTCCGAGGGACCCGCGATCATGTCGATGCCGACCTGACCGAATACCAATTGCTTGGCGGTGGCGACATAGATATTGCCGGGACCCACGACCTTATCGACCTTCGGCACCGACTCCGTACCGTAGGCCAGAGCGGCGACCGCCTGCGCGCCACCGATGCGGAAGGCGCGATCGACGCCGGCCAGATAGGCAGCCGCCAGCACCAATTCGTTCAACTCACCGCCCGGTGTCGGAACCACCATAACGATTTCCGGCACCCCGGCGACTTTGGCCGGAATCACATTCATCAACACCGACGAAGGGTAAGCGGCCTTGCCCCCCGGCACGTAGACGCCGGCACGGTCCAATGGCGTCACTTGCTGGCCGAGCAGGGTGCCGTCCGCCTCGGTGTAGCTCCAGGAACTCATCTTCTGGTGCTCGGCGTAGGCGCGGATACGTTCCGCCGCCTTCTCCAGCGCGTCGGCCTGCTCGCGCGGAAGGCCCTCCCAGGCTGCGCGCAGTGCCTCCTTGGGAAGTTCAAGTTCAGCGGCGTTCTTTGCCTCGAAACGATCGAACTGCCGCGTGTAGTCCAGCAAGGCGGCGTCGCCTTCGCTGCGCACCCGTGCAATGATCTCTCTGACACGGGTATGGATGGCCGCATCCTCGCTCTCATCCCAAGCCAACAGATGGTCCAGCCGCTGCCAGAAGTCCGCCGCAGAATAATCCAGCCGTGTCAGGAGGTTTTCGCTGTCAGTCATTACGCCGCCACACTACGTTGATTGGAAACGATGCGAGTCAATTCTTCCACCAGCCCCCGCACATGCCGGTGCTTGGTTTTCATGGCCGCCTTGTTCACCACCAGGCGGCTGGAGATGTCCATGATCAGGTCCCTGGGTTCCAGGCCATTGGCCTTCAAGGTGTTACCGGTATCCACCAGGTCCACGATCAGATCGGCCAGGCCCACCAGCGGCGCCAGTTCCATCGAGCCGTAAAGCTTGATGATCTCGACTTGTTCGCCTCGCTTGGCGAAATAGCGCTGGGTGGTGTGCACATACTTGGTGGCCACGCGCAGGCGCTTGCCCTGTGGATGATACCCTACGCGCGCGGCGGTCATCATGCGGCAGCGCGCGATCCCCAGGTCCAAGGGCTCGTACAGTCCCTCAGCACCGTATTCCACCAGCACGTCCTTGCCGGCGATCCCCAGGTCGGCGGCGCCGTATTCCACATAGGTCGGCACATCGGTGGCGCGGATCACCAGCAGCCGCACATCCTCCCGCTGTGTCGGCAGGATCAGCTTGCGGCTCTTGTCAGGGTCCAGGGTGGGCTCGATGCCTGCGGCCCGCAGCAAGGGCACGGTATCGTCGTAGATGCGGCCCTTGGAAATGGCAATGGTCAGCATATGGCGGGCCCTAGCTGGGAATACGCTTGATCTCGGCGCCGAGCTGGGACAACTTTTCCTCGATGCACTCGTAGCCGCGGTCGATATGGTAGATGCGCTCCACGATGGTCTGCCCTTCCGCCACCAGCCCCGCCAGCACCAGGCTGGCGGAGGCGCGCAGGTCCGTGGCCATGACGGGCGCGCCTGTCAACCGGCTGACGCCGGTGACGATGGCGGTGTTGGATTCCAGCTTGATGTTGGCGCCCATGCGCTGCATCTCCTGGACGTGCATGAAGCGGTTCTCGAACACGGTCTCGGTAATGGTCGCCGTGCCTTCCGCGATGCAGTTCATGGCCGTGAACTGGGCCTGCATGTCCGTGGGAAACGCCGGATAGGGCGCCGTGCGCAGGGAAACCGACTTCGGCCTTTGTCCGCGCATATCCAGTTCGATCCAGTTCTCGCCGCAGTCAATGTGAGCGCCGGCCTCGCGCAGCTTGATCAGCACCGCGTCCAGAAGATCCGGACGGGTGTTTTTCAAGCGGATGCGCCCGCCGGTCATGGCGGCCGCCACGAGGTAGGTCCCGCTCTCGATGCGGTCAGGCAGGATGTTGTAGTGCAAGCCTTTGCCGCTGAGCGCCTGAACCCCCTCGATTTCGAGGATATCGGTGCCGGCACCGTAAACCTTGGCGCCCATTTCATTGAGAAAATCGGCCAGATCGACAACCTCCGGCTCGCGAGCCGCGTTCTCGATGATGGTGGTTCCCTCGGCCAACGCCGCAGCCATCATGAGGTTCTCGGTGCCGGTCACGGTAATCTGGTCCAGCACCAGTCGGCAGCCCTTCAGGCGCTTGGCGGTGGCATGGATGTAGCCATTACGGACGCTGATATCCGCCCCCATGGCGGCCAGACCCTGCAGGTGCAAGTTGACCGGGCGCGTGCCGATGGCGCAACCGCCCGGCAGCGACACTTCGGCACGCCCGAAGCGCGCGACCAGGGGGCCTAGCACCAGGATGGAGGCACGCATGGTCTTGACCATCTCGTAGGGCGCATAAAAGCTCTTGATGGTGCTGGCATCCACCTCGATATTGAGCTTTTCGTCCACCACCAGATGGACCCCCATGCGGCCCAGCAATTCCATGGTGGTCGTGATATCGTGCAGGTGCGGCACATTGCCGATGGTGACGGCCCCCTCCGACAGCAGGGCGCCAGCCAGAATTGGCAGGGCGGCGTTCTTGGCGCCGGAAACGCGCAGATCGCCTGAAAGCGGGGTTCCGCCTGAAATCAGTAATTTGTCCATGAGTGTCGTTCTCGAGGCGTGCTACATTGCACACGCAAAGTGCGGTTGATCAGTCACTGTGCAGCAGGCCGTCTACGCCCGCCACGTGGGCGATGGCCATGAGCTGCTCCGGCATGTTCACAAACTTAAGGCGCGCGCCAGTTTGACGCACCCGCGCCAGCCAGGCCAGCATGATGCCGACGCCGGCACTGTCGGCCCGGCTGATGCCGCCCAGATCGAAGATAACGCGGGGGTGAGCGTCGAAGGCCTCGTCCACCTGACGCAGCGCGACTTGCGCCGACCTGAAGGTCAATTCCCCCTTGAGCAGAAAGCGGCCGGGCTGCATTTCCTGCAGGGAGAACAGTTCGGGACGACTGTTCATGCGCACCACTGAAACACAGCACGCGCCCCCGGGTTACGGCTTGACAGCATTTTTTCGCGCCGGCGTACCCGCCTTGGCGTCGCTCTTCCCAGGACCGCCCGCCTTGGCCTCCGCCTTGGGATGCACGTTAGCCCGGCCACCGCCCTCAGCCGGCTTCGCTGGTGGCTTGGCATGCGGCGCGGGCGTACTAGAGGGAATGGCTGCTGTCGGTTGAACGTCGACCGGCTTGGCATCCTCCGCGTCAGCCCCCTCCCCCTTGGGCTTGCCGTCGCCTTCGGCCTTGTTGAACAGGAAGCGGCTGATCACCTCCTCCAGCACCAGGGCCGACTGGGTCAGCTCCAATTCGTCGCCGTCCTTCAGGTATTCGCTGTCGGCGCCCGGGGTCAACCCCACGTACTGCTCACCCAACAGGCCCTGGGTCAGAATGCTCGCGGTGGTGTCGGCGGGCAGGCTGTCATACTGGGCGTCGATGCGCATCTCGACCACCGCGTCGTAGCTTTCCTTGTCGAAGCGGATGGATTCCACCCTGCCCAGACGCACGCCGGCCATGGAGACCGGCGCCCGCGCCTTCAGACTACCGGCATTGGAAAAACGCGCGGTGATCCGGTAATTCTTGGCATCGGTTCTGATCTCGCCCAGGTTGCTGACCTGCATGGCCATGAAGAAAAGGGCCACGATGCCCAAAGCCACGAACACGCCCACCCAGGTTTCCAATACTTTCGCTTGCTGCATCGCTAGTCTCCAAACATCAGGGCGGTGAGCACGAAGTCCCAACCGAGCACGGCAAAGGCCGAATTGACCACGGACCGGGTCGTTGCACGGCTCACCCCCTCGGAGGTGGGCAGGGCGTTATAGCCCTCGAACACCGCAATCCAGGTCACCACCACCCCGAACACCAAACTCTTGATGATGCCGTTGATCACATCATCATAAAAATCGATCTTGGCGCGCATCTGCGACCAGAAGGCGCCATCGTCCACCCCCAACAGGCCGACGCCGACGAAGAACCCGCCGATGACGCCCACCATGATGAAGATCGCCGCGAGCAGCGGCATGGAAACCACGCCAGCGAACAAGCGCGGCGCGATGATGCGCTTGATCGGATCCACCGCCATCATTTCCATGCCGGACAGTTGCTCCGTCGCCTTCATCAGGCCGATCTCCGCCGTCAATGCGGACCCGGCGCGCCCTGAAAACAGCAGGGCCGTAACGACAGGCCCTAGTTCGCGAACCAGGGAGGCGGCCACCATCACGCCCAGGGTCTGTTCGGCCCCGAAATCGGAGAGCACGTAGTAGCCTTGGAGCGCCAGCACCATGCCGACAAACAGGCCGGAGATGCCTACGATGAGGATGCTGAGCACGCCGACCGAGTAGACCTGCGCCACCAGCAGCATGGGCCGCCTCAGCACATCGGGCAAACCGGACAGAATGTGCAGCAAAAACAGGTTCGCGCGCCCCAGCTTGCGCAGGGCCACCAAAGTGGCACGCCCGAGATGTTGCAGTGGAGTCAGAAACATAGATGCGGAATCAGCAACCGATGGGGGCAGGTTTCAAGGACGCAGCAAATCCGCCGCGTAATCGGGTGCAGGATAATGAAACGACACAGGGCCGTCCGCCAAACCATGCATGAACTGATCGACCCAGGGTGAACCGGACGCCTCGATTTCGGCGGGGGTCCCCTGTCCGACCACTTTGCCATCGGAAATCAGGTAGATGTAATCGGCGATGGAGGCCGTTTCCTTTACGTCATGGGACACGACAATGCTGGTCAGCCCCAGTTCCAGGTTCAAGGTGCGAATGAGCTTGACCAGCACGCCCATGGAGATAGGGTCCTGTCCCGTAAAGGGTTCATCGTACATGATCATCATGGGATCCAGCGCGATGGCGCGGGCCAGCGCCACCCGCCGCGCCATGCCGCCGGAGAGCTGGCTCGGCATCAGGTCCCGCGCGCCGCGCAGGCCCACGGCGTGCAGCTTCATCAGCACCACGGTGCGGATGATCGATTCAGGCAGCCGGGTATGCTCGCGCAAGGGGAATGCGACATTCTCGAACACATTAAGATCGGTCAGCAGGGCGCCGCTCTGGAACAGCATGCCCATGCGTTTGCGCAATTCGTAAAGCTCGCCGAGCTTGAGACCATGTACCCATTCGCCATCCACATGGACGGTGCCGCGCGCGGGCCGCAACTGGCCGCCGATCAGCTTCAGCAAGGTGGTCTTGCCGGTGCCACTGGGTCCCATGATCGCCGTGACCTTGCCGCGCGGAATGTCCATGTTGATTCCGTCGAAAATCTTCCTGCCGCCGCGAAAGAACACCAGGTCGCGAATGGACACCAGGATGTCTTCTTCGGCAAAAAGATCCGTCATGAGGCGAATTGGTTTTCGGTATAAAAAAGATGGCATTCTCCATGACTTCCATGATGGGAGTCAACTCGATTGCCATGCGGGGATGTGCGGGCTGAGCGCACGCCAGTCCGCAACCTATCCAGAGGACAATGACGAGCGCCCCGAAGGCCGCTCGGGACGCTGTTCTACAGCGCGTTGAGGGAATCGTAAGTGCGGGCCATCTCCTCGTCGCTGACCTCGTGCACCCGGGCGGATGCGAAGATATCGGCCCCCGCCAGCCATCCGGCGCAGGCCTGCCCATCCTGCAATTCCAGAACCACGGCGTGATTCAGTTCGTACAGGCCAAAAGCCAGCCCCGCGTCGCGCAAGGCTGCCTGCATGGCATTCTGAACCAGGCTGCGCACGGTCATGTGCGGCAGGGAGTAGGGCACTTCGGCAATTCGACCGCCTGCAGCCTCGACACAGGTGCGGACGTCATAGGAAGCATGTCCGCGGCAGGCCAACGGCCTTACTTGGTAAATCAGGCAGTTGCCCTTGTGTATATAGGGGCAGCGCAGCCGCAGCTTTACGCGATCGCCTTCGTCAAGTCCCCGCGTCTTTACATCGGCGGAGTAGATCCGCTCCACCAAGTCGATTTCCATCTCCCGCAGTGCACCCGCGCTCCAGCGGATATAACGGCCGATCATCAGTACTTCGGGCGCCGTGGCGGTCACGCGCAGCGTGCAACAGGTGGCGCAGCCCTTGTGGCACGCCAGGGGCGGCAGTCCATCCCCCTGGATCTCCACATTGCGCTCGAAACTATCGTAGGCCTGGCCCAACAGGGCGTCCACCAGGCTCTCTCGCGCGGCTCCCCGCTTTAGCGTATCGGCAAATGCGTGCTTCTGTGCCTTGAAAAAGGCCAGCGCACCGTAATCTTCGCGTAAATGAGTCCCCATCGAAGCCCCCAAATAACCCACTATATGCATGGTAATTAGTCCGGGCCACGCTGCAATTTTTTCCTTCGGCACGGATCAACGTTCCACGCCTTACGGGAGTGGCAGCTTTGCTCCTGCATCAGGATTTTCTTCACTGAGACATGATGCGCGCCGACGCACCAGCCGCGTCGAGAGCCTTCGGTCTAAGGCTTAGTTCTTGCCGAAGCGGTCGTGCTCGGCCGAAAACGGCGAGCGCGCGATACGGTTGCGTCCTTCTGCCTTGGCCCGGTAAAGCGCCCGGTCTGCCTCCTTCAGTAGCGTCTGGACCTGGGCGCCATCCTCGGGAGAACAAGCCACTCCGACCGAGCAGGTCACCGCGGGCAGTGCAACCCCTCTATCCTGATGCATGAATTCAACAGCCGCACGAATCTTTTCCGCCACTTCCAACGCACCCACTGTCGCCGTTTCAGGCAGCAGCACAAGAAACTCTTCCCCGCCATAACGATAAAAGGAATCGCTGGCGCGGATGCTGCCCTGCACCACGCGTCCGAATTGGCCCAGCACGGAATCGCCCACCGCATGCCCATATTCGTCGTTCAGGCGCTTGAAGTTGTCCAGATCCAGCATCAACACGGAAAATTCATAGCCATAGCGATGGGAACGCTGCCACTCGGTCGCAAGATTGTCGTCCATAGAGCGGCGATTCAGCGCCCCGGTCAGCGCATCGTGCTCTGACAGGAAGCGTAGCAGGCTGTTGCTCTGTTCCAGTTCGTCGGTCAATGCCGAAACCAGCGCGAAAAGGCGACTGGTGATGCGGGAATGGCGGAAGCTGTACTTGTCCTCTTCGGCCCGGGCCCATTCGCTGGTCATACGCCCGACCGGCCTGGCCTCGCTCTCGCGCATGGCGACCACAACCTGGCTCGAATTCAAAATCTGCAATTGCTGCCCCAGCCTACAGAACTCTCCGTAAGTGAAGAACCCGGACACCGGCGCAATCGTCCGAAAAGGGCGTGTCTCGAACTCCACATCCTGCTGCAGGGTAAAGCGGCGGCAGACGCAGGAATACAGAAACAGCGCTTCTGCGCCCGCCAGTTCCAGTTCCGCCACAAGCCCGCGTACCCGTGCGAGCACCGCATCGATATCCAGGTACGCCAAGCGCGCAATTTCTCCCGCGCGCACATCGGCCACCAGCTCCACCGATCCATCTTTATGCATGGCAACAGGATTGCGTGCAATGGGGACTCCGCCACGATCGATGAGCAGGGGAAATTCGAGCAGGAAGATATCCTGGTCATCCGGCTCGATACGCAAGTATCTTCGATACATTTCAACCGCGGGTCGGCCGTCGATGCTGCACACCTCAAACCCCCTGACATCGGTCAGGGTCATGCTCGGCCCCAGGGCCTTCCACCCCGAGATCACATGGTGTTCCAGCCACAGGTCAGAGCCGGCAAGCGCGACCGCGACCACCCCCGACTCATAGACATCCGTACCCAGAAACACGCGCGGTATCCTGTCATGGCCGGAGTCGGCGGCTCCGCCCCCAAATACCGTTATATCCGGCAGGACTGATTGCAGGCCGGCCAGGATTCGCGCGCAATCAAGCCGTGTTGGCGGCGCCAGCAACAAGATCCCGCGCAGGTGCGGAATCGCTTTGAAAGCAATGCCTGCCGATTGTCCCGCCTCAAACTCCTGCCCTGCGCTGCATGGCGCGCCAAAACTGGAAAGCTGGCTCGACGCAAAACTTGCGACGGAGACCAGGATGGTCCCCTGCGACACGCTACCCTGACAGATTTCGCCCGCCGAGGACGCCCCGACCACGACAGCGTGGGGGATGATCTCCGCGACCACTTTTGCGAGGCACTGGACGTCGGCGACGTCACTGCTGCCCACATAGAACTGGACCAGGCTATTCGACGCTGCCTGCACGGCATCTAATACCGGCGCTTGCGAAAGAAAGCACCGCAGATCGGATGAATTCAATACGACCGCACTGAAGACGTTCATCAGCGGAAATGGTTGGCTCGAGGGCTCGATGCGCATGCAGGCGCACTAGTGTAAGTATGTCAGCTAATCGGCCCCTTGCTTGCCATTACCGCGGCTCTCATCCTCGACGCAAAAAAGCCCGCAGTGCCAATACCCGGCAGAACAGCTTGCTGAAACTTCTGGACTATATTTCAAGATCAATAGCTTCGCGTGTTAGAAGTCCAAAGCGCGCGCTCGTCCGGCAATTTCCAGTTTAGAGAACCCTTGCGGTTGCTTTCCGAAAAAATGTTCGATCCGTGCGGCGCCTTCGTCAGGCCGCGCACAGATCGCTGGCACAAGAAGCCAAGTCGGGCTGACGCTGGCCAAAACCGAGGAATTCAAGCATTCGACAAGCCATACAAGTCCCGCGCCCTTGGCTCACCTGAAAGCAGAGCGCTGTTATCAAAACTTCAGAGAGTGATTGGATGCGCCCAGACAAACCCGATAGGCCGACCCCCGCAGTATCTGACCAGCCGGATAGCGCATACGTCGGCATCGCCAATGCCATGAAAGGCATATTTGTGATTTTCGATGCGAGCCGGAACATTCACTACATGAATCCGACAGGACGCAGAATGCTGGGTTTTCCCGCCGACGAGGACATTTTCGGAGCACGGCTCGACAATTTGAAGTTAGCAGACGCCAGCGCCTCCTTTGAAGATTTGCTGGCATCTCTGGCAAGCAGTGGCGGAAACTGGCAAGGGACCGTCGTTCTGACACACCGGGACGGTTATCGCGTACAGGCTTCAGCAACCGTCGTTTCCCTTCGGCCAGTTAGTAACGGGCCGGCTTTATTCGCTTTCATGCGTGCCGAGGATACCCACGACACTAACAAACTCGCCCATGGTGACCTGTTCAAGAAGGCCCTGGACTGCAGCAAGACGCCGATCATCATCATTGATTCCCGCCAGGAAGGGCACCCCATTATCTACGCAAACCCGGCCTTCGAAGCGGTGACCGGCTCCTCGCCCGATGAATCGGTGGGGCAAAATGTCACGGTCATTCTGGAAAGCAAGCAAAATCAGCCGGAACTCGTGAAAATCCGGGACACCTTCAGTCATCAGTGCGATGGACACGCGGTCATTAGCACTCGTGTGAAGGACGGCCGCTTAGTTTGGAACGAAATAGCGCTTTCGCCCATTCAGGACGACCGCGGCCATGTTACCCACTACATCGGCATACTCAACGATATAACGGAGCGCAAGGAAGCAGAAGAGCGCTTGTTGTATCTCGCGACCCACGACGAACTGTGCGGAATACCCAACCGAGCCCTCTTGATTGACAAAGTCGGTCAGGCCATGGCGCAGAGTGCCGCCGCCGGGACTCAATGCGCAGTCCTCTATTTCGGGATCGATCGGCTCAAGGTTATCAACGAGAGCCTGGGCTACGCCGTCGGAGACGCAATATTGAAGGAAACCGCCGACCGACTCAGTGCGTCCCTGCGTGCCGGTGATACTCTGGCCCGGATCGGCAGCGACGAGTTCGCTATGCTGCTGAAAGGTGTGCAGGATACCCCATCGATTTCCCAGTCGGTTGCTCACTTCAAAGCATGTCTCGCCGTTCCATTTCCCATGGCACCGGCACCACAAAGTGTCACCGCCAGCCTTGGCATTGCGGTATATCCATCGGACGGCGATGACCCGGAACTCCTGGTGCAAAACGCGGCTATCTCCATGCATCAGGCAAAGCTGGAGGGCCGGAACAACTGCAGATTCTTCGCCCAGAACATGAATGAGGCTGCCAGCCGGCACCGACTGCTGGAGCACGATCTCCGACTGGCGTTCGAGCGCCAGGAATTGTGTTTGTATTATCAGCCGCAGTTGGAACTGGCTTCGGGCCGAATTACAGGAGTAGAAAGTCTTCTGCGCTGGCAGCACCCCCAATTGGGCTGGATATCTCCTGCCGAGTTCATTCCTGCCGCCGAAGAGAGCGGATTGATCATTGCGTTGGGTGAATGGGTCCTGCGCGAGGCCTGCCGGCAAGCCGTCGCATGGCATCAGCGGGGACACCCCTCCATCACTGTGGCCGTTAACTTGTCGGCTCATCAATTTCGACAGCCCGACCTGGTTGGCGCAATAAAGACTATCCTTAGTGAAACCGGCTTGGACCCTCGCTACCTCGAACTCGAGTTAACGGAGAGTTCCCTGATGAGCAATCCCGACGATGTATCCAGGGCGCTCTTTAAGCTTCGCGAATTGGGTCTGCAAGTATCGGTCGATGATTTTGGCACGGGATATTCCAGCTTGAGCTATTTGCGGCGCTTCCCGGTTACCAAGGTCAAGATTGATCGGTCTTTCATTACGAATGTGACGACCCAGCCGGAAGATGCTGCGGTCACGCGCGCCGTGATATCCATGGGGCACGGATTGAAACTCAGGGTTATAGCGGAGGGTGTCGAGACGGACATGCAGAAAACCTTTCTACTCCGCCACGGCTGCGATGGGATCCAAGGTTACCTCATAAGCCCCCCCGTTCCGCCCGAGACATGTACGGAGATATTGAAAAAATTTGCCGATCCAGGAAATTCGAATATGAGCAGTCCCGAACAACAACCCGCACTGCTGCTCGTGGATGACGAACCCAGCCTGCTTCGCGCGCTGTGGCGAACCTTGCGGCTGGATGGATACCGAGTCCTCATGGCGAACAGTGCCCGCGAGGGACTTGACATCCTCGCCAGAGAGGAAGTCGGGGTGATCATCTCCGACCAGCGCATGCCCGAAATGACCGGGGTGGAGTTTCTACGTCGCGTCAAGGAACTCTATCCGAGAACCATCCGTATCGTCCTTTCCGGCTACACCGAACTGGATTCCGTCACTTCGGCCATCAATGAAGGCGCCATCTACAAGTTCCTCACCAAGCCTTGGGAGGATGAACAGTTGAGGGAAAACGTCAATGAGGCATTCCGCCGCTTCAAGATGGAGCAGGAAAATCAGCGCCTCACCGATGAGTTGCGCCTGGCCAATGACGCTCTGTCACGCATCAATCGATCGCTTGAGCAGCAAGTAGCGGAGAAGGTGCAGGAAATTGCGCACAACATCGGTATGCTGCAGGTTTCGCAGGAAATACTGGAGTCTCTGCCTATCGGCATCGTCGGAATAGACGAGCACGGCATGATTGCTTTCTCCAACCGACAGGCCGATAGTCTTTTCCAGGGCGGCTTACTTGGAGACACGGCAGACGGTCGCTTTCCCCCATCCATTCTGCCGCTAGTGCAGAACACTCCCGAATCAGGCGGCGCATTGGTGGATGCGGGAAAGGTGCGCCTGGAGAACGAGCACGAGTACCAAGTTTTTATGCATACCATGGGTGAAAGCAGTCGTTCCAAAGGGACTATTGTCATGTTTCTACCCGTCTCCGGCAGCGAGGGGTGATCGAAATGAATTCTTCGTCCAGAGCTGTAGCCAACGGCGTTCCAGCGACCGAAATCCTTGCCGGCGTAGGCGACTTGCCCTCGTTGCCCGCCGTTTTGATGGATGCCCTCGCACATCTGGATGATCAAAGTGCCGCCGCCACCCAACTCGTCGAGAAGATCGGTCAAGACCCGCCACTTTCGGCGCGGTTATTGCGGGTAGCCAATTCGCCCTTCTTCGGAATGCCCCGACAGATCGCCTCACTAAGAGAAGCGCTGATTCTGGTGGGCATCGATCGCATCCGTGAGTTGGTTGTTAGCGCCTGCTTCCCTCGGGTTATTCCATTCGAAAACGGCTCATTCCAGCCGGCAGAATTCTGGTGCCGCAGCCTGGTGGTCGCAACGTGTGCGCGAACGATCGCCGGCCATGCGGGTATCAGCAAAGAAGCGGCATTCACCGCAGGCTTGTTGCACGACATCGGCCATCTGGTTCTGGGCTGCCGCTTTCAGGAGTGGTATGCCCGCATTTTAACTTTTCAGAGCAAGAATAATGTCAGTCTTATCGAGGCGGAGCGGCACGTAATCGGCATGGACCACATGACGCTGGGTGAACAGGTGGCCGAGCGCTGGAATTTTCCCATTGCGATAAAAAACGCTATCCGCAGCCACCATGAACGACCGACCCGCGAGACCGCAATGTCCCTTAATGCCGTGGTCTATCTGGCCAATGTGATAGGCGACGAACTGGAGCGCGACCAATTGCCTGAGGCCTTACATTCGGAAGATTATCGCTACGCGTTGGAAATGATGGATTTGGCGGGCGCCGAGGCCGACGCACTGAACGAATTGGCCAGAAGCAGTTGTGCTCAATTGCAATCGCTGCTGTGGCCCTAAAAGTGACTCAGCGGTTGCGGTCCGACAAATTGCTCACTGTACGGGCACGGTTCAGCGGCATTTCGGGTAACTAGGCTAAGCGAGTACGGCCATGGAAACGGAAACGAAAGAATCAGATAGCCGGTCCGAGCATTTGGACACCCTGTTGCTGGTGGATGATGAAGCCAGTGTCCTGAAATCGCTCACGCGGCTCTTCCGTCCCCACGGTTATCGCATTCTGAGCGCGCCCTCCGGGCAGGATGGCCTAACCCTGCTTGAGCGCGAAAGTGTCGATCTGGTCATCTCCGACATGCGCATGCCCAACATGAGCGGTGCAGAGTTTCTTGGCAAGGTGCGCCAGAACTACCCGGAGATTGTGCGCATCTTGCTGACCGGCTACGCGGACATGGAATCGACCATAGAAGCCATCAATCAGGGACAGATCTATCAATACATCACCAAACCCTGGGAGGAGCATGACATCCTGCTGGTCGTAAGGCACGCCCTCGACCAAAAGAAACTGGAGCGGGAGAAACGCAGACTCGAGCAACTGACGCGTCAGCAGAACGAAGAACTCAAGGCCTTGAATGCGAGCCTGGACCGGAAAGTCATCGCCAGAACTGAGGAGTTGCGGCAGACCGTCACCTTCCTCGAACTCGCCCAGGACCAATTGCAAAAGGGCTTCATGGCGACCGTGAAAACCTTTGCCTCCTTGCTTGAACTGCGCGAGAAGGAACTGGCCGGCCATGCACGGCGCGTGGCAGAGGATGCCCGGAACATCGCCGAAGCATTAGATTGCTCCAAACCCGTGATCAGAGACATCATCTTTGCCAGTCTGCTGCATGATATCGGCAACATAGGACTACCATCCCCCCTACTCAACCGCCCCTTCCCAACCATGACCGCGGATGAAAAGCAGGAGTTCATGAAGCACCCCCAGCGCGGTGCCGCGGTGTTGATGGGCCTCGAGCAGTTTCAAGCTGCAATGCCGTTGATTTCCGCCCATCATGAACACTATGACGGTGGCGGATTCCCCAAAGGCATAAAAGGCGATGAGATTCCCTTGGGCGCCAGAATCATCTGCGTGGCCAACGAGTATGATGGCCTGCTCTCGGGCAAACTCCTGAACCGAAAATATGATCCACAGGCTGCCTTGACCTACATGCAGGAGCACAAAGGCAAGCGATACGACCCGGCTGTCGTCGATGCCTTCGTTGCAGTCAAGAAAGGCGCCGCTCTTAGCGGCCTTGATGAAAAGCCCGAAACCACCAGCGCTAAAACCATGACGGCGATACGGCCTGCCCGGCTGGAACCCGGTATGGTCCTCGCGCGGCACCTCGTGACACCAGGCGGCTTCCTGCTCATGCCGAAAGGACAAAAGCTCACGGAATTCCAGATCGAGCACCTCATCAGTCTGGAAAAAACCGAGGATATAAAATTGAATGTCTATGTCCGCTTGGACGCCGCGGATGCAGAGCAGGGGGCTTGAGCAGACAAATGGAGCTAACAGCCGGCCAAGAGGAGCTGGCATTAACCAATGAGTGCCGGCAAGCGGCACTAATCCTGTGTCGTAGGAAGCCTGATGACGAATCGTGTGCCCTTACCGACCTCAGAGTCAACCTCGATCTTGCCACCATGTTTGTTGATGATGCCGTAGGACAGCGATAAACCCAACCCCGTGCCAGTTCCTATCGGCTTTGTGGTGAAAAATGGCTCGAAAATGCGCTTGAGGTTGGCCGGCGCAATGCCACAGCCGGTATCAGCGATCTCAATCCATACCCAGGCGGACTCAGTCCCCGTACGGATAGTAATCACCCCATCGTCCTTGATTGCATGTCCTGCGTTGACCAGCAGGTTCATAAACACCTGATTCAACTGGGAAGGCAGGCACTTGATCTGCGGAAGATTTCCGAACTCCTTACGGATGGTTGCTTTGTACTTGAGTTCATTGGCAACGATCTTCAGGGTGCTTTCCAAACCTTGGTGCAAGTCGGCCACCTGCCACTCCATCTCGCCGACGCGCGAGAAGTCCTTGAGGGCCTGGACAATATCCTTGACGCGCACTAAACCGTCCCGCGACTCCTCCACTAGGCTCCCGATATCGTCTTTCAAAAATTCCAGATCCGCGTCCCTCCGAATCACTTCAAATTGTTTGACCAGTTCCGGAACGGCCGCCGTCGCTACCTCGTACTGCTCGATCACCCTGAACAGCGTTTCAACATAGTGCTGCAGCGAACTCATGTTGGAATAGACGAAGCCAATCGGATTATTGATTTCATGAGCAACGCCGGCAGCCAGTTGTCCAATTCCTGCCATTTTCTCCGACTGCAGCAGTTGCTCCTGGGCCGTTTGTAACTCTGAAATCAGGCGCTGTTGCTCCTCCTCCATTTGCTTGCGGGTCGTTATGTCCGTCATGGACCCCATCACCTCCAATGGTGCCCCTTGCTCATCCCGGATCAGGCGCAAGGCATCATGCATCCACAGGTAACTGCCATCGGCAATCCGGAATCGATATTCGTATGCCCGTTCCCCCTCGGAAAACAACGAGGCCAAACTGCAAAAAATATTGGGGGCGTCATCCGGATGAATGTGATCGAACCAGAAGTTGGGATCCGCCACCATTTCTTCCGGTCGATACCCCAACACGTTGAGCGCGTTCTTGCTGACAAAGGTCATGGCGAAATCGCCGCTGGGTACCGCGCAGTAGATGATGGCTGGAGTGTTATCGACCAGATACTGAAGCCGCAGCGAGGGAAGCGCTTCTTCCGCTACCGTTGGCTTGGGGGAGGAATAAACTTCAAATTCTTCGTTATGAGCCCGGTCCACGACCTCTGTCACCGATCCGCTTTGTTCAGCCACAGCAAAACACTCCCGACCACTCGGTCATTCACATACGGGGGGTTACGACAGAGTGCCATTGCAGCACCCTCACATCGGTCAGGTCGGCGCATGCCCCGATGGAAGCTAAACGCTGATCTCTGATGGAAAAAGTATAGTTGACCCCCCAGCGAACTGGCCTCGGTTACTTTGCTGGCAGGCATGTGCACCGTATCCGTCCGGTAATCCCATCTGTAAGGCGCCCGATGGATTGCGCAAGATAGTGTCCACTTCAGTTTTTAGTGGACACTTTCATGGACTCATCTCCCAAGCGTACCCGACGCTTCCATAGCGTTGATTTCAAGCGGCAGGTGGTGGACGCCTGCCGACAGCCCGGTGCCTCAATTGCCGCGGTCGCGCTGGCACACGGCATCAACGCCAACCTGGCGCGGCGTTGGCTGCGCGAATCGGGCAGCGTAAGTGCCTCCAGATATCCGGCGG